>JANYCL010000405.1 GCA_025360355.1 Sphingobacteriaceae bacterium | reverse complement strand
TGTAAAACTTGAAAAGTTCCAGCTTTGTCCTGCACCAGAATTTTTTGGGACTGTTGTTGTTGAGTCGTAACCGATTCTCGTTTCAACATCGCCTAAAACGGGTTCATTAAAAGCTTTTGTTAATGTTAACTGAGCATTAACTGTAAAAGCTAATGTAACTGCTAAAATTGAGAAATATATTTTTTTCATACTAAGTTTTTTTTGGTTAGTTATTGAATTAATAAAAAATTCAGCTTACTCGATAATTAATTTCTTCACCGAAGATTTATTACCCATGGTAGTTCTCACAAAATAAACTCCGCTGGTTAAGCCTGCTGTGTTTATTGAAGAATTAATATTACTGCCGTTACCTAAGTTTTCTTTTTTAACGCTTTGCCCAAACTGATTTACGATCTCAACAGAAACATCTTCAGCTTTTGCATTAGTTAAAGCAATATTGAAAATACCTGAAGCAGGATTAGGATAAACTGAATAAGCGTTATCAAAATTTAACTCGTTAATACCTGTCGTTAAAACGCTATTATTAATTCTAATATCAGCAGTAAGAGTAACTGTTGGGCCTAATATAGTTGTTACAGTTTGTTTTTGGTACGAAATATCTAATACTGGAAACTTTTGAGTTCCGCTGTAATATTGATAATCGGTTGATATAGTCGCAATTGTGGCAGTACCAAAAGAAGTAGGTAAATAAATCACAGAATTACTACTCACTTTTAATTGCAAAATATTGGTTAGGGTGATTGAGCCGGGTAAAGTAATTGTTCCTGTTCCTGAACCACTCGTAACTATTGTACCATTTACAGGGCCACTCATTGTACCGGATGTAACTGTACCCGCGAAAGCATCTGTATTTGAATAGCCGAAGGACATCGGCCATATTGCTTCAATAGCAGAGTTTGTAAAACTTGCTATGGTTGAAGGATCAGAAAATCCTACAAGTTCAAATTGGGTTGCAGTTGATTTATGATAGTTGTAGTTTCCGCTGCCTTGATCTTCAGCAATTGTTGCTGAAGGAAATGAAGCTGCGCTTGGAGTTGATGCAACGGTTGTATAAGTAGATACATCCACAATAGTATTAGTTGTTAATGTAGAAAAATTCCAGTTCTGACCTGCACCGGTGCTTTTTGGTAATATACCTGTAGAATCGTAACCATTTTTTGTATTTACGTTACCAAGAACAGGCTCGTTAAAAGCTTTTGTTAAGGTTAATTGTGCTGAAGCTGTAAAAGCCAATGTAATTGCTAAAATTGATAAATATATTTTTTTCATATTAAATGTTTTTTAGTTGATAAATTTTTTAAATAATTGAATTCAGGTTATTCGATAATTAATTTCTTTACAGAAGATCTGTTGCCCATTGTAGTTCTTACAAAATAGATCCCGTTGGTTAAACCGGAAGTATTTATAGAAGAATTAATATTGGTACCGTTACCTAAGTTTTCTTTTTTAACGCTTTGTCCAACCTGATTTAATATTTCAATAGAAACATTTTCAGCTTTTGTATTAGTTAAAGCAATATTGAAAATACCTGAAGCAGGATTAGGATAAACCGAATAAGCATTATCAAAATTTAATTCATTGATGCCTGAATAAACAGCACTGTTTATTTTACTTGTTGCGGTAGTTGTAACAGTGGGGCCAAGTACTGACGTAATTGTTTGTTTTGAATAAGAAACTGTCATTATTGCAAATTTTTGTCCTCCATTGTAATAGGTATAATCGGTTGTTACAATTGCTAAAGTTACAGTCCCAATAGGAGTGCCGTTAATAGTACCTTTAAGATTGTTAACTGCTTTTACTTGTAATGAATTTGCAAAATTTTGATTTCCCGGTAACATAACAGTTCCATTACCAGGAGCGGTTGTGGTAATTGTTCCGTTAACTGCTCCCGAATAAGTGCTTAAACTAACAACACCGGAATACGTATCTGTATTACTATATAAATAATTAATCGGCCATTGTGCAGCAATTGCATTATTTGTAAAGGTAATTGCAAATGCATTATTAGCAATACCATTAAGTTCAAAAGTAGATGCAGTTGATTGATAATAATTATAATTGCCACCACCTTGATCTTCTGCAATTGTAGCGAGAGGAAAAGATGCAGCGCTTGGTGTTGAAGCAACGGTTGTATAAGTTGAAACTGTTACCACTGTATTTTGTGTGAATGCTGAGAAATTCCAAGTTTGTGCTCCTCCGGAGTTTTTAGGAATAGGGGCTGACGATAGTGAGTCAAATCCAAATTGGGTAGTAACATTCCCAATTACCGGTTCGTTTACTGCTTTAGTTAAGATTAACTGAGCTTTAGTTGCTCCTGAAAATAAAAATGTAATTAAAATTAGAGTGTAAAGTTTTTTCATGTTTTTTGGTTTAAAATTTTCTATAGCAAAAATAGAAAAATTATCGTGAAAATGAAGGAATTTAACTCTTAAAATTAAGATTTAACGATTTAGTAGGGTTTTGAATAAAAAGGCGGCAGAATTTACTGTTTTTGCGCTTCCAAACTTTTTGCTTTAGCCATTTCACTAACTCTATAAATTAAAAAAATACACACTAAACTAACTCCTGCTACAACATAACCTAAAATGTCATAATTCTCAATCGGACTTGTTTTTGTTTTCTGAGTCACAATAAAACCTGCGGCAATGGAAGCAAGGCCTCCTGCCATTTGTTGCAGTGATGAATTTATACTCATAAATGCACCGCGGTCTTTCATTTCAGGAATGGCGGTTGCAAGTGTAGTAGCAGGAATAATACGACTCATGATCCCCATAAACAAAAGCATATTCGTTACAATAACCTGCCAAATGGGAACGGGAACCAGATGAGTATAAAAAATCACCATCACAACTGCCCAAACAGAACCAATTGT
>JANYCL010000329.1 GCA_025360355.1 Sphingobacteriaceae bacterium | reverse complement strand
TACTTCTTCAGTTATCGGATGCTCCACCTGAATACGTGTATTCATTTCCATGAAATAGAAATTGCGGTGTTTGTCCACTAAAAATTCTACAGTCCCTACTCCTTCGTATGCAATTGATAAAGCAGCTTTAACTGCTGCATCGCCCATTGCTTCGCGTAATTCAGGAGTCATGAAAGGTGAAGGTGTTTCTTCCACTAACTTTTGGTGACGACGCTGAATAGAACAATCGCGCTCACTTAAATGACAAGCTTTTCCGTATTGATCTCCCACAATTTGAATTTCGATGTGGCGTGGTTCTTCAATATATTTTTCCATGTACATGGCACCATTTCCGAAAGCAGCGGTTGCTTCGTTAACTGCGCTATCCCATAAAGCTTCAAGATCTTCTTCTTTCCAAATAATGCGCATCCCTTTTCCACCACCACCAGCAGTCGCTTTAATAATTACAGGATAAACAGTTTCTTTTGCAATTTTTTTGGCTTCTTCAACATTCGCGATCAAACCATCAGACCCGGGAACACAAGGAACACCTGCTTCTTTCATGGTAGCCTTTGCATTACTTTTATCACCCATTTTATTTATCATTTCGGGTGATGCACCAATAAATTTTATTTTATTCTGGCGACAGATCTCAGAGAATTTTGCATTCTCACTTAAGAAACCATAACCCGGATGAATTGCATCTGCATTTGTAATTTCTGCAGCAGCAATAATAGTCGACATGCTTAAATAACTTTCTTTACTTGGCGGTGGACCAATACAAACAGCTTCATCAGCAAATTTTACATGCAATGATTCTTTATCGGCTGTTGAATAAACAGCAACTGTTTTAATTCCCATCTCGCGACAAGTCCGGATTATCCGTAAGGCAATCTCTCCTCTGTTAGCGATTAATATTTTTTTAAACATAATTTTTTAATTTGGCAATTAGTCAATGGGGCAATTTGACAATGATAAACGACAATCTAAACTAATACATTGTCAAATTATCAAATCGTCAAATTGTCAAATTAATTTGGGTCTACTAAGAATAAAGGTTGGTCGTATTCAACCGGAGTTGCATCATCAACCAATACTTTTACAATTTTACCTTTGATGTCGCTTTCAATTTCGTTGAAAAGCTTCATGGCTTCAATGATACAAACTGTTTTTCCTTCAGTTACATCATCACCTACGTTTACAAAAACACCTTTATCAACACCAGGAGCGCGGTAAAAAGTTCCGATCATTGGTGATTTGATAGTTATGTATTTCGAATCGTCGGCACCGTTATTTACAGGTGTAGTAGTTTTGTTTTCTGAAACAGGAGTTGGATTGTGTTGTACCGGATTGTTAGTTACAACTTGTGTCGGGTTAGTATATACCGGAGTGGGATTATTCTGGTATACAACTGGTCCTGATGATTTACCGGTTTTGATCACGATCTTGATCTCTTTTGTTTCGAGTTCAACTTCGTTAACCCCGCTTTTTGAAACAAACTTTATAAGATCCTGGATTTCGTTTAATTTCATTTGTTAGTGTTTTTAGTTTATCCCGTTGGATTTTTCCATCCTTCGGGATTAGTTAGTGGGGTCAAAAGTAACATTATTTTAATTTTAAAAAAGTTAATTTTATTTCAATTTTTACCTAAAAACGAACAAAACGAATGGTTTTTAACAAAAAAAGCTCCAAAATGGAGCTTTTTTACTACTTTTTTTAAAATCGATTATTTACCTAATTTCTTTTTAAGCGCAGAATCTAATTCGTTTAAGAATTCTTCGGTATATAAATAATGTTTGCCATGTTCTACTTTATTTCCATGAACACAAACCGCAAGATCTTTTGTCATTTTTCCGCTTTCTACAACCTCAACACATACATGTTCTAAAGCTTGCGCGAAATCCATGAGTTCTTTATTGCCATCTAATTTACCACGGAACTCTAAACCACGGGTCCAGGCAAAAATACTTGCTATAGGGTTTGTTGATGTTGGCTTACCTGCTTGGTGTTCGCGGTAGTGACGAGTAACTGTACCGTGTGCAGCTTCAGCTTCCATTGTTTTTCCATCCGGTGTAACTAATACTGATGTCATTAAACCTAATGAACCAAAACCTTGCGCAACTGTATCTGACTGCACATCTCCGTCATAATTTTTACAAGCCCAAACAAAATTTCCGTGCCATTTTAAAGCTGATGCAACCATGTCATCAATTAAACGGTGTTCATAAACAATTCCTGCAGCAGCAAATTTCGCTTTGTATTCTTTTTGATAGATCTCTTCGAATATATCTTTAAAGCGACCATCGTATTTTTTTAAGATGGTATTTTTAGTTGACAAATATAAAGGCCATCCTTTTGATAATGCTGTATTGAAACATGAGTGAGCAAATCCTTTAATGGATTCATCAGTATTGTACATTGTTAATGCAACACCATCACCTTTGAAATTAAAAACTTCGAATGATTGCGGAGCACTTCCATCTTCCGGCTGAAAGCTAACAGTTAATTTTCCTTTTCCTTTAGTAACGAAATCAGTTGCGCGGTATTGATCACCGAAAGCATGACGACCGATACAAATTGGAGCCGTCCAATTCGGAACTAAGCGCGGAACATTTTTACAAACGATAGGTTCGCGGAAAACAGTTCCATCTAAAATATTACGGATGGTTCCGTTTGGTGATTTCCACATTTGTTTTAATTTGAATTCTGTTACGCGTTCTTCATCGGGTGTAATGGTTGCGCATTTGATCCCAACATTATATTTTTTAATTGCTTCAGCCGAATCAATAGTAACCTGATCGTTTGTAGCATCGCGGTGTTCAACACCTAAATCGTAATATTTAATATCTATATCAAGATAAGGAAGGATCAATTTGTCTTTAATGAACTTCCAGATAATGCGGGTCATTTCATCGCCATCCAATTCAACAACGGGATTGGCTACTTTAATTTTGCTCATATAGATTTGCTTTTAATAATAAATTTAAGAGCCCAAATATATAAGAATTATTTAAAAAAGGGAGGGAATTTTAGGCTAATCTTTCACCAGTTTTCCTTGTTTGATAGGCTTATTTTGCAATTCTATCGAATAGATATATAAACCCTGCGGAACACCCTCGGTATCAACGGTATTTTTGCCTTCTGAAATGCGCTTTCGTAAAATTTCTTGTCCTATGCAATTGAATAAAATAATTTCAGAATTTTCGGGAAGTTCTTTGCAATTAATATTGATTTCAGATTTGAAAGGATTAGGAGCTATAAAAAATTCATTGTTTTTTATTTTTTCAAACACATCTGTACATGTACTAACATTGACAGTTTGAATTGATGAAGTAACACAACCCCCTATTGGATTTGTATAGATGTAATTAAGAATATAAGTTCCGTTACCTACGACCCATGGTTGAAAAACATTCCCTGAAATTCCAGGTCCTCCAAAAACACCTCCGGAAGGAGATACAAACAAAGTTATACCTGATGAGCTATTACTACAACCATTATTACTGGAAACCGAAAAACTAACAGGTACATTCAATCCCAAATTAAATATTTCCTGAAATATTGACGTTGTGTTTATTGGTGAAACAGATTGCAAGGTATAACTACCTTGTGTATTTGTTACGAGGCAACTTCCTGTTGAAATTGGTCCGCTAGATCCATACCAATTATAATTTATGTTTGTTGAAGTTGATGAACAAAGTGTTGAATTGAGTGTAGAGTTGACACAAACATTTGTTGTTTGTATATTAATAGTTGGACTTACCACTGTTGGACAAGTTGAGTCGCAGCAAACATCAAAATAAGCATAAGCCCAATCATACTGATATAAACACCAATCAGCTTTTAATTTTAATTCCACAGTTTGTCCTATATAAGCAGAAAGATCGAATACTTGTTGTTGCCAAGGGAAATAAGAAACTGGATATGGTCCAGAGCCGCAAATTTGCCATCCTTGAGAAAGGGAATTATTGGAAGTTGTTGTTGAGGTTGCTATGACCGAATTGGGAGGTGAGGCATACATAACCGTATAATCAGCGGATGGAATCAAATTATTTGCAGAATCATAAAATCTAATTCCAATATACGCAGATGCACCTTGAGGGTGTGGGAAATTTAATGTACTTCCAGCAAAATTTATTTTTATTTTATAATTAGAAGCAGTAATACTAATTGGTCTACTCGCCTCTGAAATGAATCCCAATTTAGGATTAGGTCCTGCGCACACAGTATTATCATCATTTACTCTTAAAGAGAAATTTCCACCAGGACAAACAACTGGAAAACTTCCATAGGGATCACTACCTAAACCTGACATAATTTGATAATCACCGACTATTGTCCATCCTGCCGTATTACCATCTTCAAAATCCACATTGCCGCAAGTACTTGTTGCAACAGCTGAAGATTTGAAAGCCCTTCCTTCAACAAGATTATATTTCCGTTTAATAAAATTCCGCTTAACCGAATTCAAATAATTTTCTTTTTCAGTCTCGTTTTTTATTTGTGAAAGATGCTCCTTAAAATGAACATTCTCAAAATCTGCCAACGAGTCAATTGTTGTTTTCTGTCCTTTAGCAAAGGAGCAAATAAGGATAAAACATACAATGACACTTTTTTTCATAAAATTAATTTTCTATATAATAAAAATACCGATTCTAATCTGATTATACATCACCATCTATTTCAAAAAGCGTGCCAGATATAAGATTTTTAAGCAAAAAAGCCGCTCAAATTACTTTGAACGGCTTTTAAGTATTTAGTTTCTACTTTATTTCTTTGGCTCTTCTTTTTTAGATTCTTCCTTTTTAGTTTCGGTTGAAGTTTTATTTGACTCAGTTGCTGTTGATTTTTTACGGGGTAAACCTTTTTCGTTAATAGCCATACGGGTTCCGCCCGGAGGACTAGATTCTGATTTACTTTCTTCCTTCTTTTTCGGTTCTTGTTTTTTATCGTCTTGCGCAACTAAAGATGCTGTTACGAAAACCAAAGCTAATGCTGTTATAATTGTTTTTTTCATGGTCTGAATTTTAAATAAAAGTAGTAAATTTTGCTTAATAACGGTGCCTAAAATTGTTAAAGGTTATTTTAATAATTCCATTGCTTCCTGCAGTGAAATGATCTCTTCTTTAAATGTGGCAATAATAAATGCCTCTGGGAAGCCCTTGTCCTCCATTTCCTTACGGGCCTTCTCTGCAGCATCGTAACCGGTATATTTACCAACTGTGTAACGTACCATTCCGGTTGCAGTAGTTTGTTTTCCTACTCCTTCTAAAGACTTAATCTTCTCATCCATATCAGCAACTGCCGTCGGTTTTTTAAGAGCGCCGATTTGAATTTTAAAACTGATCAAAGATTTATCAACTGAACTAAATGTTTTGTTTTCGTTTAAGTCTTCTTTTACTTTCGACGACATAGTTGCGCCTGCCTCGCTCATCAAGATCCTCTTACCATCTTTATAAGCTGTTACGAACGCATCACTATAACCTAATAAATACAGATCTGCTTTTCTTGCAGCAGCATCTGCAATTGTTTTAAATCCAGCAGTTACATAACGATAAGTTCCTTCGTTAGTTTTAAGTTCTACAACATTTGTATTATTAAATGTTTTTAATGAGATCCTGTTTTTATAAGCGCCTAACTGCACACGGTAAACAATACTTCCTTTATTAAATGAATTATCAACTACTGTTGTTGTATTTGTAACTGCTGTTTCTGTTCCGGTTGTTGCGGCAGTAGATGTTAATACAGATTTACCGTTCTTTATAGCTTCTTGTAATTCCGCATCTGTCATGCCAAAATATTTTTCATTTTTAAAATATCCGACTCTTGATGATTTGTTACCTTCCGCCATATATTCATCACGTCGCTTAACGGCCATTGTAACTTCATCATAACTTCCCGCAGTATAA
>JANYCL010000310.1 GCA_025360355.1 Sphingobacteriaceae bacterium | reverse complement strand
GTACTATCGTATTCATCTGCACCTGCAATAACTTCCATTGCTAAAGCTGCATCTTCTACTGTTTTTGTGATCGGGCCAATTTGATCGAATGAAGAAGCATAGGCAATTAATCCCCATCGCGACACGCGACCGTATGTAGGTTTAAAACCGACAACACCGCAAAAAGAAGCGGGCTGGCGAATTGAACCACCGGTATCAGAACCAAAAGCCACATGACAAAAATCTGCGGCAACTGCTGCAGCTGCACCTCCGGAAGAACCACCGGGTACACATTTTTCATTCAATGGATTCAATACTTTTCCGAAAGCTGAATTTTCATTACTACTTCCCATTGCAAATTCATCACAATTGGTACGGCCAATAATAATTGCATCTTCAGCTAATAATTTTTCAACTACTGTAGCTGAGTAAAGTGATTCAAATCCTTCCAGTATTTTTGATGAAGCAGAAACTTTATGTCCTTTGTAGCAAATATTATCTTTTAGCGCAACAATTACCCCTGCTAATTTTCCCAGAGGCACCGCAGAAGGTCCCTGAGCTTGTCGAAGGGTTATTTTCAGATCAACTTGTTCCGCTTGTATCAAGGCACTTTTTTCAAACACTTCTAAAAAAATATTTAAATTTTTCTTTTCAGAAATGTTTTTTAATGTTTCTTTTAAAATTGTAACGCATGAAGTTTTTCCCGATCGCAGATCAGTTTGCAGATTTTTTATGGTAGTGAATGAGTACATCTTGAAATAAAAAAAGCGCTGTCTGCTTTATGCGGATGGCGCTTTCATGAATAAGTGTGTTGATCTATTTTTTGTCAGAAGAATCTGTTTCTTTCGATCCCTTAGAAGCGTCTTTAAATTCTTTCACGCCCTGTCCCAATCCTTTCATTAGCTCCGGGATCTTTTTACCTCCGAATAATAATAATACTATTACCAATACTACTATTATTTCTGTTGGGCCCATACCCATAATTAGTGCAAATAAACTTGTCATTGTGTTTAAATTTTAGAAGACAAAGTTACGAAATTAAAAGGATATTACAAATTACTGTAAATGAGCTATTTTTGTGTAATTTGGTGGTAATTATATGCTTAAAAAAATAGAACATATTGGTATTGCGGTAAAAAACCTTGAAAGCTCAAACGCCCTGTTTAAAAAGCTATTTGGTAGGGAACATTATAAAATTGAAAAGGTAGAGAGCGAAGGTGTTAGCACGAGTTTTTTCATGTTAGGAGAAACAAAGATCGAATTACTTGAAGCAACAAACGAAAAAAGCTCTATCGCAAAATTCATTGAGAAAAAAGGAGAAGGCATTCATCACATTGCTTATGCAGTTGATGATATTTATGCAGAGATTGAACGTTTAACAAAAGAAGGCTTCGAAATAATTAATAAAGAACCAAAAGAAGGCGCCGATAATAAACTCATTTGTTTTTTACACCCGAAAAGTACAAATGGAATTTTGGTTGAGCTTTGTCAGGAGAAAAAATAATTTGACAATGTGACGATTAGTCAATTTGGCAATTAATTTCATACTGAATTAAACATTTACGTAATTAAAAAAGCTTAACACAGATAAATTTAATTTTAGTGTTGGGACCCTGTTCTGGAGAAGGTTCATTGCCAAATTGACTCATTGCCAAATCGACTAATCTTCCATGCCCAAGTGTATCAACGCATCGCCTTCATTAACTACTGGTTGATTATTTATTCCAACAATATATCCATCTACGTGCGATAAAATTTTGTGTTCAACTTCACCAAACGGATTACATATTACTCCTAACAGATCATTTTTACGGATATACGTCCCATTGCTTGCATTCATATGAAACAAACCGCTTTCACCGGCACGGATCCAGGTATCGTTTTTTATTTTAACCACCGTGTTATTTGGAATATCAAGATCAAGCATTTTATAAGCTTTCATTAAACGCAAACATCCGCTTAATCCTTCATTAATGGATAAATAATCGAAGCGCATGCTTTCCCCTCCCTCAAATACTAAAATTGGTTTGTTTTTTTTGGCCGCTTCTTTTCTTAATGTTCCATCGCGGTATTTGCTGTCTATAATTAACGGAGCTGAAAATTTTTTGGCTATTGCTAAATTTTCAGGAAAATCAAATACGCAACGGATCTGCGGAAAATTATTAATTTTTGCACCACCCGTATGAAAATCAATTCCGAAATCAATTAACGGAATTATATGTTTCATTAGATCATAAGCGATACGGCTTCCCAACGAACCATTTTTTGTTCCGGGAAAACAGCGGTTCAAATCTTTTCCATCAGGCAGATCACGCGTTGAATATAAGAACGAAACAATATTAATAACGGGAATTGCGATGATAGTGCCGCATTTTAAATTCTGCACTTCTTCACGCCCGACTAATTTTCTAATTATCTCGATCCCATTTGTTTCTTCACCATGTAAACCTGCGCTGAATAAAATGGTTGGTCCGGGTTTTTTTGAACGGATAACATGAACAGGAATTTTAATGGAAGACTTTGTATGAAGTTCGTAGGAGTTTAGGATAACTGTTTTGTTTTCTCCCGGTGCTATTTCCTGATCGTTAATTGAAATTGATTTCATAGAAATTATTCGCCCGGTTTATTAAATTC
>JANYCL010000290.1 GCA_025360355.1 Sphingobacteriaceae bacterium | reverse complement strand
TGAAAAGAAAAGAAAATAATTGTAAGTGTAAAAGCTGTAATTAAAAGGGTTCGTAATTTGATACGAAATATGAACGAAACTAAAATAGCCGCTGCAGTTGCTAAGCTTAACCACCCGCCTCTCGAGAAAGATAAAAATAACCCTACGAACAAGATCAAAATAATTATTGCGCAAATAGTTTTTATGAGCTTAGATATATTGTCTAAAAATAAAAAGGCAATAAGTACTGGAATATACATAGCTATGGCTGCTCCGTAGGCGGTATGATCATTAAAAAAAGGTGATGGGATCCAATCGGCGATCTTATCGTCAAAATTAAAAGCGGCATGACGGTAAGTTATGATCAGACAAACAACTGCTAAAGGTATTGCATAAGCCAGGATAAAAGGAACTATGCTTTTTTTATTTTTGAATAATTGAGTTGTTACAAAATAGCAGCTGAACACGAACCACAAACGCGACAGAAAAAATTTTATAGAGATAGTAAAATCCTCACTGCCCAAAGTTGCAATAAACATCCACGCTAATTGAATAAAGATGATGATAGTAATGGGGTGACCTAAGATCTTTTTTGGCGTGATCTTGTACATGAATTCGTTTAGCAGGTAAAGAACCATTAATCCTGCCATAAGCGGTTCTGTAGGTAAGCTTAAATTAATTCCTTCCGAAAGACCAAGATCTTTTAATGTAACAGCGAGCGGGGTGCAAAACACCATTATGTAAATGACGCGCTCAATATTGTAAATAGCCCAGTAAACAATGACTATGATGATAGGAAGAAGATTGAATGTTTCAAACATGTTGCGTTTAAAAAGCAAGATGTATGTGTTAGCAAAAATGTATGCTAAAATCAGTAAATAAAAACTAACTATTTTATTGATCTTAATCAACCTTGCGAACAGAGTTATTAGACAGGATAAAAAATAATGCCGCTAATGCAAATGCTGAAAGTGTAGAGATGGAAACAATTAACCAACGCACCGGAAAAAATTTCTTGTCGGGTAATGTAGGTTTTGAAACGACGTTGGTAAAACTAATTTCACTGTTGTAATCAAACAGGTATCTGTCTTTTTGATCGATAAAATCACTATAAGTTTTGGCTTGTCCGGTAAAAATCGACCACAATTTATTTAACTCAACATTTTTTGTTTTTAATCCCTCGTAGGTAATTTTATTAGATTCACTTAATTGTTTATCACTATATAATTTCTTGGTTAAATATTTAGCTTGAGACGCTACATCAATGATGTCGTATTTGTTTCGTAATTCATTTATTTGGTAATTGATTGAGTCGATATCTTTTGATTCGCGTTTTATAGCCGAAAAAGAATTATGTAAATATTCACTTAAACGTTCGCGTTTAGTTTCCATAATGAACTTATTGGTTTCATCTATCATTGATTGTGCTACTTTCTGCGCCACCTCCGGAGATTCGTCCTTAACAACTATTTCTATGGATTCATAAAGGGTTGGACTTATGCTAATATTAGATTTGAAATAGAAATCAAATAAACTTTTAGCTCCTCCTGTTGAAGGGTCAACTGCATAATGTTTAAATAGATCGTTTTTTTCAGCAACTCTGTTCTTCACTTCTTCGCTATAAAAGAACTGAAGTAATTGTTCAGTATTTGATTCTTCAGAGCTCGGACTTAAATTAACAGGATAGACAACAGCCATAGATTTAAATTTAGGCTTTAACATGAATGAAACAACAGTAGAGGCAAGTGCTGCAATTATTGTAACTATGATGATAGACTTTTTGTTTTTTAAAACAATGGCTATAATTTCTTTTGTATTAAAATTTTCCATGTTCTTAAGAATTTAATTTAGATTTAAGCACCTTGTATCGTTCACTCATTACGAGAAGAATAATAGCTAATGCAAAGGCAGAAGCCGTGGATAATAAAATGATAAGCCAACGTACCGGTTTCGCTTTGTATTCGTTTGGTGTTGCTTTGTCGACAATAAATTTAAATGGCAATGATCTTTTTAAATTAACTTCTGCTTCATCGTATTTAGCTTTGATAACCGGAAATTTAAAACGGTATTTTCTTAAATTTTCGCTATTTTGATTATAGGCGCCACCGTATTTTTTAAGAACCGCTAATTTCTCTTCCAATTGTTTTATACCACTGCTATTTCCTTTTTCGAGTGCCTTTGCGTAACTTTTAGTATAAGCTTCTACATCTGTTTTGTAATCTAAAATTCCTAATTGACGTAAAACTTGAAGGCTATCTTCTATCAGATTCATTCTGCTTATTGTATTTTCGTATTCTTCTTTAACAAGGTCAAATGCTTTTTGCGCAACATCTTTTGTCATGTCATTTTTGATATCATCCACAAAATCGGTAATGGAATTTGCTACTTCTGCGGCACCATTTGCGGTATAATCATAAACTTCAACTTTTATTGAGTTAAAGTCAGTACGTTTATAACGCACATGATTTTCCCATTTTAGAGTTAAATAATGTTCAGCGTACATGTCCTTCTCGATCTTCCAGCGCTGCCAAAGATTAAATTTTTCTGCAACTAATCTTTTAAGGTGATCGGAATTTAAAATTTGTAATAATTTTTCTGCGTCATCATCATCGCCGATCTGCATGTAATCTTCCTGGTTACCTATGTTTTGTTCAATTATTAATTTAGAAACAGAAAAACTTCTGGTAGGGAAAAGAGTGGCAACCGATTTGTATTGGGGTGCTAATAAAAAAGCAATAGTAGTTGAAATTATAAAAGCAACGATTGATGCCACCATGATTGGTTTACGCCACTTAATGATCTTAATTAGCAGTTGCTCCGACGAGTTATTAATTTCTATTTGATCCACTTATTTATATTTTATAAAACGTAATACTGATTTTAAACTTAACATCCCGGTTACAAACGCCCATAAGCCGGAAGAAATTGTCATAATTGCAAAATTTAAGTACCAATTAGTTGTTAAATGCAGGGTTAGATAGTTAATACAAGCGACCCCAAATATAAAGAAAACTAATGCAATTAATAAGCGTTTATTGACTTTAAACTTAAATACTTTCTGTGCTATAAGTACCTGTATTACAGCAGTAAAAAACTGTGTAGTAACACTTGCAAAGGCGCTTCCAAGAGCATGAAATTTAGGAATGAGAATAAAGTTTAATAATAAGTTAACCGTTATTCCACTAATAGCCATAATATTCATTTGTTTTAGATTGCCATTGGCAGTAAGTAGTGTTCCGAATATATACGAAATGGAACTCGCGGTAAAACAAAGCATCAGCAATCTGAAAACATGTGAGGAGTCGGTGCTTTTATTAATTAGTAAACAAAGATCTTCAGCGTAAAAAGCACAGCCAAGTGATACAATTATAGCGGGAGTAATAATTAATGTGAAAGCCAATTTAACTAGATTTTGTATGTCTTCTTTGTATTCGAGCATCCGGCTAAAAATAGGAAGCAATTGTGTTGCGAATAAAAAACCGATCATTCCTGCCGCTTCCAGTAACCTGAATCCTTTTGCATACAAACCTGCCTGATATGCGCCGGTATTCGCAAAAAGTGCATCGCTGGTATTTACAAAATTACTGATCGGTTTATGCGCCATTAAAATAGCAGACGATCTTAGTTTTTCTATGAGCTCAAATAAATAAGCATTTCTTATTGGCAATATACGTTCGATCATTACCGAATCCACACGGTTGTAAAAGGTCATTAGCAAAACTAAAATTGCAAAGGGAAAACTTTTCTTTAACATCATATAGCTAAAACGCCAGTTCCAGGTAAGTTTGAAGGTGTGTGTTTCACGTAACACGATACAAAAAGTAATAACTGCCGTTAAGCTGTAACCAATGGTTTGCGCATAAACATAATTCATGATATCAACTTCTAAACCAAACCAATTTAAAAACAGAGCCACGCAAAGCGAGATCATGATCACTCTGTCTAAAACCGAAACAATACTATCGGTTTTAAAAAGGTGTAAGCCCTGTAAGTTCGACCGTAAATACAAAACAAAACTTATAAAGAATTGATTTATTCCCAATAGCAATAATAATTTCATGAACCTGAAATCATAACCAATGATAACGGCAGAAACCATTGTTATTACAATGTAAAAAACACCCAGTGCAAATTTTAGGGATAATAAACTGCTAAAATGTTTACTTAATAAATGATTGTTTTGTGCAATGTTTTTGTTATTGAAATTCGTAAGTCCGAAATCTAATAATATGCTGAATAAAAAAGAGAATTGAAGCAAGGCAGAGTATTCACCGTAATGCGCATTACCAACTTTATTTTGAACTCCCGGATCAATTATTAAAATCCAATACGGCTTAATTAATAAGTTTAGGATTATTAAAATAGCAAGGTTTACTATGAACTTTTTTTGCTGCATTTTTTGCAAGGCCATAAAGATAACTTTTTTTTGCATTTTACAGCTATAAAATCATAGCTTTGTGAGGTGCAAATAGCTGTAAATACGCGACTTTTACTAAAAAACAAGCTCGAAGGAATAGGCTGGTTTTCCTACCAAACCTTAAAGAGGATAACCACTGCAAATAAGGATGTGCACTTTGTATTTATATTCGACAGACCCTTTGACGAAGAGTTTATTTTTAGTGATAATATTACGCCTGTAATTGTTGGTCCACAAGCGCGGCACCCTTTTTTGTATTATGCATGGCTTGAATTTGGAGTAAAAAATACATTGAACAGTTTAAAACCCGATCTGTTTTTATCGCCCGATGGTTTCTTGAGTTTAGGTGCGAAATGCAAACAGTTACCTGTTATCCATGATATAAATTTTTTGCATAATCCGAAAGATGTAAAACCTTTAACTGGGAAATATTATAATCATTTCTTTCCAAAATTTGCACAAAAAGCGACCCGCATTGCAACGGTTTCTGAGTTTAGCAAAAAAGATATTTCTGATAATTATAAAATTAGTCCCGATAAAATTGATGTCGTTTATAATGGAATTAATTCCTCATTCAAACCGGTTTCTGATTCAGAAAAAACAAAAACAAAAGAACGTTTTACGAAGGGAAAAGATTATTTTTTATTTGTCGGCTCGTTAAACCCGCGTAAGAACATTTCGCGTTTGATACAAGCATTTGAACTTTTTAAAAAAGAAAGTAATTCAGAACTTAAATTAATAATTGCCGGAGCTGAAGGTTGGGGTGGGAGCGAAATACAAAAACAAATAGATACTTTAAGTTGTAAAGTGGATATTATTTTTACCGGAAGATTAAGCGAAGAAGATCTCGCAAATGTTATGGCTTCAGCTTTCGCTCTAACATTTGTTCCTTACTTCGAAGGTTTTGGAATTCCATTGGTGGAAGCAATGCAAAGTGAGATCCCTATTATTACAAGTAATGTAACAAGTTTGCCTGAGATAGCAGGGGATGCAGCACTTTTTGTGAATCCTTATGAGATCAATGAAATTAAAAATGCAATGCTGAAATTAATTAATGATCCGGACCTGCGTTTAAAATTAATTGAGAAAGGCAAACAACGTAAAAATAATTTTTCGTGGGATAGATCAGCGGATCTTCTATGGAAATCGGTAGAGAAAGCCGTAAAATAATTTCTTATAGGTTCACTTCGTCTTCATAGCTATCGGTTGCACCGTAACCTAAACGTTTACCTGTTCTTAAACTTACGCTACTTGTTTTTTCCTGCATTTCATTTACAGTTACTTCTCTCACAGCATCAAAAGGCGGTGTAAATAAGTCGAATGAAATTACATAGATCATGAAGTTGTAGATCATTTCTTTTAAATTCTCTTTTGTCAAAGGCTCCGTTGAAAAGGAATTATATTTTATGCCCATTGGTCCTTTTGCCTCAATGAAAAAACGCATTTCGCGATTCACAAAAATGCGAGCAACAAGATAACCCACATCATTTACACGGTTAAATTGAAACGAATCGGCCAAGAAATTATAGATATTAATGATACCACAATAAGAATTGAACGGATCTTTTTTAATGTAACCGGTTTTGTGCATCGGATGCGATTTCTCGAATTCAAAAACATTTGTGTGCATATAAAATTCGAGCATGTCGCCGGCCACTTTTAATTGGAAAGCATGCGCATTGATATCTAAAAAATTTAAAAGAACACGTTTATCGGTTTTGTCGATCTCGCTTTTCAGATCTTGACTTACTTCTTTACAAGTATCGCGTACCATTCCAAAAGTTTGAATGGTGTTTTTGTAAACATCCTGTTTCATTGCGGATTTATCTTTCAATAAATTAACAATGATCTCACGTTGATTATTTTCTTTCTTGGCCATTATTTAAAATTAAAAAATAATTTTAATATGCTCTTGCAAAAAGCACACGTTGTTTACTTGGTTTACCGCTGTAAATGCATTTCCCTTCTTCTAATTTATTATGAAGAGGAATGCAACGAATGGTAGCTTTTGTTTCGCCTTTTATTTTTTCTTCAGTCTCAGCAGTTCCATCCCAATGAGCGCTTACAAAACCACCTTTTTCATCCAATAGTTTTTTTAGTTCATCGTAAGTATCGGCTTTGTGAGTTGATTCCTGCGTGCGTTTCAATGCTCTTGCAAATAAATTTTCCTGAATTTCATCCAGTAATTTTTCGATATAAATATCAATGTCATTAATGCTGATAGTTTCTTTTGCTAAAGTATCCCTTCGTGCAATTTCAATAGTACCATTTGCCAGATCGCGTTCGCCAATAGCAACGCGAACAGGAATTCCTTTTAATTCATACTCTGCAAATTTCCAGCCCGGACGTTGCGTATCCCTGTTGTCGTATTTTACACTAATATTCTTTGCTTTTAATTTCGCAACAATTTGCAAAGCTGTTTCTGAAACTTTTTTCAAACCTTCATCACTTTTATAAATTGGGACAATTACAACTTGAGTTGGCGCTAATTTTGGCGGGATCACCAAACCATTATCATCACTATGACTCATAATTAAAGCTCCCATTAAACGAGTAGAAACGCCCCAACTTGTAGCCCAAACAAATTCCTGACCACCTTCTTTAGTTGCGAATTTAACATCAAACGCTTTTGCAAAATTTTGTCCGAGAAAATGTGAAGTTCCGCATTGCAGTGCTTTACCATCTTGCATTAAAGCTTCAATGCAATAGGTTTCAATTGCACCGGCAAAACGTTCGTTTGCACTTTTAATTCCTTTTATAACGGGAACAGCCATCCAATTCTCAACAAAATCGGCATATACATTTAGCATTTGTTCTGTTTCTGCGATAGCTTCTTCCGCTGTTGCGTGTGCGGTATGGCCTTCCTGCCATAAAAATTCGGCGGTACGTAAAAATAAACGTGTGCGCATTTCCCAACGAACAACATTGGCCCATTGATTAATTAAAAGAGGCAGATCGCGGTAACTTTGGATCCAGCCTTTGTAAGTATTCCAGATAATAGTTTCAGAAGTTGGTCTAATAATTAATTCCTCTTCCAGTTTAGCATTTTCATCAACTACAATACCACCACCATTCGGATCGTTCTTTAAACGGTAATGCGTAACAACTGCACATTCTTTCGCAAAACCTTCAACATGTGAAGCCTCTTTACTAAAAAATGATTTCGGGATAAGTAGCGGAAAGTAAGCATTAACATGTCCGGTATCCTTAAACATTTTATCTAATGCCTGTTGCATGTTTTCCCAAATGGCATAACCATGGGGTTTAATAACCATGCAGCCGCGAACGGCACTATGGTCGGCTAGGTCTGCTTCAACCACTATATCATTATACCATTTACTGTAGTCTTGTGTTTTTGATGTAATTGCTTTGCCCATATAATATGTTAAAATATTTTAAAACCGCCCAATAAACCCTTTAAACATAACAGTTGTTAAAAGTTCAAAAGTGTGTAAACAATCGGGGCTTTTATTTCGTAACTTTACTGTAACAAACCCCGCGTAAAATTAAGTTTTTAAAACCTAATTACGTAATAAAGATGAAAAAGGTCATAATAATAGCAGGTATTTTTTCAGTAATACTGAGCGCATGTAGCACGAGTAAACTTGCTACAAATAACGACGATATTTATTCTAACCCAACCGAAGACCGATTGGAGAGAGTACGAATAGCTGCAGAAAAGAAAAAGCAAGCACAAGAAGAAGCAAAAAGGCAAGCCGACCAACGAGCTTCAGAATTAGCAGCACAAAAAGCAATAGACGATGCAAATCCTGCATATAAAGATCCAAGCTACAATAAGGATGATTATTATGATTACCAATATGCATCACGTATCAGTAGGTTTAATAATCCTGTTAACGGTGTAGGTTATTATGATAATTACTATACTAATTCTTATATGTACAATGGTAATCCTTCCATGTATGGTACAAGCATTTACAATAGTTACAATTATTTGGGTGGTTCCAACAATGGTTATGGTTCCGGCTATGGCTACGGTGGCGGATTCCCGAGCAGTTATTTTGGCATGAGTTACGGAATGGGTAACTCGAACTATGGGTATAATAACTACGGATATAATAATTACGGTTATGGTAATTCCGGATTTGGCGGTTATGGCTGTAGTCCTTATGGTGGTTATGGCTATAGTCCTTACGGATATTCAAACGGTTACATGATGGGATATAATAATAGTTGAATGTGAATTTTTATATTCAAATCTAAGCCCTTGTTGCTGCTTCATATTACAATTACAATATCCTGCAATTTTCGGAAGAC
>JANYCL010000288.1 GCA_025360355.1 Sphingobacteriaceae bacterium | reverse complement strand
ATTTCCTGTTCGGCCACAGGTTTATCTTTCATGAATTTCTCGAGCTTAATAATATCATCGTAACTGTAAAAAGTAACACAATTACCTTCACCACCATCACGACCTGCACGACCGGTTTCCTGATAATATCCTTCTAATGATTTTGGAATATCATGATGAATAACATAACGCACATCCGGTTTATCAATACCCATACCAAATGCAATTGTTGCAACGATCACATCGATCTGCTCCATCAAAAATGCATCTTGTGTTCCTGCGCGCTCTTTTGCATCTAAGCCTGCATGATAAGGACGGGCTTTAATTCCGTTTACTTTTAATGCTTGTGCGATCTCTTCAACTTTTTTGCGACTCAAACAATAAATGATACCTGATTTACCGGTATTTTGTTTTACATATTTTATAATTTCTTTTATTACGTTTTGTTTCGGGCGTACTTCGTAATATAAATTAGGACGGTTAAATGAAGATTTAAAAACATTAGCATTACCCATGCCAAGATTTTTTTGAATATCCTGTTGTACTTTAGGTGTTGCTGTTGCTGTAAGTGCCATAACACAAACATTTCCTACTTTATCTATGATAGGACGCAAACGGCGGTATTCAGGGCGGAAATCATGTCCCCACTCCGAAATACAATGTGCCTCATCAATAGCGAAAAAAGAAATTTTAAATTCTTCGAAGAATTTTATGTTCTCTTCTTTGGTTAAAGTTTCCGGTGCAACGTATAATAATTTTGTTTTTCCTGAAACAACATCTTGTTTCACTTTTGCTATCTCACTTTTATTTAAAGAAGAATTTAAAAAGTGTGCGATCCCATTCTCATCACTGAAACCACGTATAGCATCAACTTGATTTTTCATTAAGGCAATAAGTGGTGATACAATAATTGCAGTACCCTCACTTACCAATGCAGGCAATTGATAACATAATGATTTACCACCGCCGGTTGGCATAATAACAAACGTATCCTTGCCGGCTAAAACACTTTTTATGATCTTCTCCTGGTTTCCTTTAAAACCTTCGAAGCCAAAAAAGCTCTTTAGCGTTCCGTGTAATTCTTTAGTTCCTAGTTCGGCAATCATTCGTTTAAGTGATTAAAAGTGTATGTGTAGTGAGTGAATAAAACAGTCTCTTAATATAAAGATATACAAAAAAAATTCTTTTATGCAAAACTATTTGATTGATTGACCCCGTTTTTGGACAAATAATGTAAAAAAGGGGATGGAATTTTTGGACGACTATAGATTTAGGTCCATTTTGCGGTAAAACCGTAATAATATAGCGGTGCAGGTTACGGCGAAGATAATTCCGGTTATTGTGCCTGGTCCGAGATCGTTTATGAGAATAAGGAAGATGGTTTTAACAAAGAAAATAAATAAGAACACCTGAACGCCCCATTGTTTCATATGCCACAGTCCTATGTAAGATATGAAGCTGCACGCCACTATAAAACCATATAATGCAGGTACAAAATCTCCTAGTTTCTTAACAGAAGGTGAGAAAACAGCCGGAAACGTAAATATGATCGATATAAAACCGAGGATACAAATGATGCTTATGATCTTGGGTCTTTCCATTAATTACTTCTTATGGCTTCTACAGGATCTAATTGTGAAGCGCTATATGCAGGAACGAAACCGCTTATAATGCCAATTAGAACCGAAATGGTGATACCTAAAATGATGTTGGATTGACTAAGTGAAATTTCCATTGAGATATTTCCTTTAGCTGCCAAAGTAATGAGCCAGGTGAGAACTAAACCAAGCACACCTCCTATCAGTGATAAAAAAACCGATTCACTTAAAAACTGCATTAAAATAAAATAATTTTTTGCGCCCAATGATTTCTGAATGCCGATCATGCTTGTGCGTTCTTTTACAGATACAAACATAATGTTGGCAATACCAAATCCTCCGACTAAAATTGAGAAGCCGCCTATGATCCAACCTGCAATGCCAATGATATCAAATACAGGATCGAAACCTTTACTAATTAAATTATTTTCATTCAACGCAAAATTATCATCAGCTAATGGTTTTAAACGTCGCGTTCCGCGCATGATCCCGGTTAACTCATCGATCATTTGCGCATTCGAAATTCCCGGCCGTGCTTTAACTGCAATGTACGGATCACTGTTCTCTGATTTAATATCTAAAATTAATTTCGCGAAATGAAAAGGGATCACCACCTGATTATCCATACTATTACCCAACATGCTTTCACCTTCTTTTTTAAAAACACCGATCACATAGGCTTTCCGTCCGGCAATTTTTATTTCTTGTCCAATAGGATTTGGATTATTAGGAAACAATCCATCTGCAATTGCATTTCCTATAACAGCAACATTGTTACCTGCGTTCACTTCGTTTTCAGTAAAATAACGTCCGTTAGGAATTTCAAACGATTTTATTTTGTAATAATCATAAGAAACACCACTGATAACTGCATTTTCCACAATATTGCTTTTATGTTTTATGTTTCGTCGCGCACCAATTCGGAATGCAACACCTTCTGCAGTTTTAGATCTTTTTTGGATATCGAATAACTCATCGTATTTCGGAACAGGACGGTTCATGTATTTCCACCAAGGGTAATCCGGACCAAACGTCCAAGGCCATTTTTGCACAAATACAACATTATCACCCAAACTCTGAATGCTTTTACGCACATTACTTTCTAAACTATCTACAATAGTAAAAACAACAATGATCGCAAAGATACCAATAGTAATTCCGAGTAAACTTAAAAAAGTACGCAGCTTGTTTGCATTTAATGAATGCAAAGCAAAAATTACACTTTCTTTAAAGAGGGTAAAAAATACCATAACCCAAAGTTAAGCCTTAATATGATTGATAGTGAAGAAAGTGATTAAAGGTTATTTTTTGATGTAGAAAACTATTGCTTATTCTTGGGTGGACCAAAAGCACCGCGTTCCTCCTGTTTTTTACGCTGGTAACGTCGGGTGAGGTACATGGCGCCGCCAATAAGGAACACAAAGAAAAAATAAATGGCGGCATCTTTATCGCCCTGAATTAAAAAATAAACGGTTACACCTACTGCAAAACCTGCAGTAACTAACCAAAGATATTCTAATGCTTTAAATATTTTTCTGTTATCCATAATTATAGATCGC
Source organism: Sphingobacteriaceae bacterium (assembly GCA_025360355.1). Taxonomy (GTDB): domain Bacteria; phylum Bacteroidota; class Bacteroidia; order B-17B0; family Aurantibacillaceae; genus JAHEYG01. The sequence continues at coordinate 2,961 of JANYCL010000288.1, read as the reverse complement.
CGTTATTAAGTTGAATGGTGCCCGTTACTTCTTTTATTTTGTATTGAGTCAGGTCTTCATTACTCTCGAAGCCCTTGCCCATGATTATTTCTTTTGCAGTTGTTATTTTTACAAATTCTTGTGAACTTATTTTTTTTGTTACCTCATCCCAAATTAAATGTTCCGTATTTAATTTTTCGCCGTTCTTATTTAATACTTCCACATTATATTTTACTTCCATCCGTTTACGACCGGGATAGTGAATGCCGTAATTTGCTTTTAAGGTTGCTTCCAGTTTTTCTGTTTTATCATAAAACTTCATGGTTAATCCATTAGGTAAAATTGTAAATGGTTCTTTTACATTTTTATCATAGGTAAGCATTTTACCTGCTTTCATTACCATTTTTAATTGGGCCGAATCGGTGTAGATCATTGTAATGCCCGTGCCTGTTTGTGTGGGAGATAATTTTGGCATGGATAGTGCCATGATGTCCTCGCGTTTATTCTGACAAGAAAACAGTAAGGCGCAAACCGTTAGTACAGCAAATATGAATTTCAGATTTGACATGCATGAAATTTTATTCGTAACGGAATTTGTTAAACCATTTATCGTTGAACGTAAAACCAATTACCAGCTTAACGTATTTTTCTTGTATCAGATTATTATTAACGGAGCCCATTTTTCCGAACTGTGCGCTTAAATTCACTACTGAGAATTGTCGGAATAAACCAACAGGCAAACCAAAACCAACTGTGACAGCATAATTATTAATGGCTGTGTTTTTTAGTTCGAGATAACCCGTGTTGTAAAATGCACCTAAGCGGTATTGAATGCGTTTTATATAGGCACCGCTGCCTGCTGCATATTTATTTGGCACAAAATTTATTCCCATTGAAACACGGTAACTATTTTTAAGATCATTTATTTTATCGAGGTAACGGAATTGCTGCCAGTTCGTGTAGGCTGCATCAACAGCAACTGTAAGCATCTCGCCTTTTTTAATACTCATGCCAATACCTTGTTCTAATGGCAAACGGATACTGCTTGGCTGATCAATTACATAAATGAAAGTATCTTTCGGAATTTCATCTCCAAAACCATTTAAAGTGTAATTGTAAGCCATGTAATTATTTTTAACATTGATGGTATTTGGTAACGACATATAATAACCGAAACCAATTCTGATCTTTTTTCTTAGCACACGTTTACCAATCGAATCAATATTAAAAGATGTTTGTATACCAAAGCCCGCAGTAATATCATTGTAACTAACACCCCGGTAACGACGTGTATTATAAAAATTTATGGATCCGGGATAAACAACGCTTGTTGTATTTAAAATATTTCCGAATAAATAATCGGCACGCGCGCCAATACTTAGATCAGATAATAATTGTTTTCTGAATTTGATCCGTTTATATTTTTTTACCTCGTGATGGTGTACTAATGTATCACGGTAAGCGGAGCGGTAAAATCTGGTGATCCTTTTTTTAAATGGATTTACTCCTACTCCAAAAAATACTTTATTAATTCCACCTGAGCCGCTATAATTACTTGTAACGGTTCCAATGCCGTCCTGATATATTTCGGTTTTTAAATTATACCCTACATTTGAATAAGGCATGATGCCAAAACAAGCTGAAGCACGTTGTTTGATCGGGAAACCTAAACAGGCATAAGAAAAATTCACTGTTTTGGTTTTAACTTTAGTGATCCCATTGCTAAATTCACTGAACTGTGCAATACCGCCTAATTCCAATGTTGTTAAACGGATCCCGGAAATAGCCGCAGGGTTTGAAGCATTAATAAATAAGGGCGCAGTAGTATCAGGTTTAAAACCAATATATGTGCCACCCAAACCTTGTATTTGCGAAAAGGCTGTGTTATTTAATTCACCTAAACCAAAACGTGAGTACGGACTAAAAGTTAAGTTTTGAGAAAATAAGTTAGCTGAAATGCCAAACAAAAAAATTAATAATTTTATTTTATGAAGGTTATTAAAGTGCATTTTATTTTTTCTTGTTGGCCACTTTGAATAGCTATATTTTTTGCTGGTTAAAATTAAGGTATATAGCTATTTCAAGAATTATAGATCAAAATTTCGTTTAGCCCTGTTAATACTAAATGAGGGTGGGCAAAGATGCGATTTTTTAGACGTTTTGCAAAGAAATCAGTATCGCCGCCGCTGATAACAATTGTTAAATCGGGATACAGTTTTTTGTATTCATTTATAACGCCATCTGTTTCATTTAATATACCATTTATGACCCCCGAAAGTATTGATTCTTCGGTGCTTTCTCCAATCAATTTATCATAATTTTCATTCAGAGAGATCAATGGTAATTTATCGGTAAAATGTTGTAAAGCTTTAAAGCGCATTTGCAAACCGGGAGAAATTGCTCCTCCTAAATATTCGCCATTCGCATTGGTAAAATTAAATTTTAAGGCGGTGCCTGAATCAATTACCAATACGTTTTTTGTGGGATAAACACTGTATGCACCTACCGCTGCTGCGAGCCTATCAGAACCCAGAGTTAGAGCGCTTTTGTAAGAATTCTTAAGCGGAATTGGAGTTTCTGCCATGAAAAAATTCAGCTTCATTAAATTACTTAATGTATCCGTAATTTCATTAGGCGTATTAACCACTGAACCAATGATGCATCTATCAGCTTTCGTGTAAAAAGCAACATCAGAAATCAGATCTTTTATTGAATTGTAAGCTTTAGCTTCAACTAATTGATGTCCGTTAAACAAAGCTGCTTTTACGCGTGTGTTTCCAAAATCTATAGCCAGGTTCATATACAGGACCAAGGTAAGTAAAATGAGATATTTTTCTCTGCTTTTTGGCAGAATAGATTAAAATTGTATTTTTGCATCCTCAAAATGACACGTAAAACTGTCACGGCTGGTACCTTAGCTCAGTCGGTAGAGCAAAGGACTGAAAATCCTTGTGTCCCTGGTTCGATTCCTGGAGGTACCAC
>JANYCL010000284.1 GCA_025360355.1 Sphingobacteriaceae bacterium | reverse complement strand
AAAGTCCATTAAATTCACATACGCGGTAAGGGAGTTTCCGGATCTCATATCCATTTCGGTTTGCGCGATGTTGTTCACTAAAAGTCTGCGTGTAGAAGTCATACCACCTCCTGGAATTTCCATTGTATCATCTAACACATTTATTTTCCCCAACATGCCATCTTTTTCATAAATGCAGTTCTTCATTGGAGTTTTATTAGTAAAACCAAGGATTAACAGGATCAATAAAAAGGTCAGGATCTTAAATGGACTTTTTTTTTGAAGCAATAACAACAATGAAGCAATGAGCAGAATTGCAAACGTGATAAGTGTTGTACTTATTCCAAATTCAGGAATAAAATAAAAACCGCATAAAAAAGTAGAGAGGATTCCCCCAACTGTTGAAATGGAATAAACCAAACCACTTACCCTACCCGATTCATTACTGTTTTCCGTTTGTATGGAAATTATAATAGGTGAAGCTGCTCCCATAAAAAACATTGGGAGAAACAAAATCAAGATACTTGATAAAACAACAGCAGTTAAAAGAGAAAAGTGAATCGCTATTGGAGCAAATACATTTGTGATAATTGGCATGAAGCCCATGTAAAGTGCAGATATGGCTAAAATTAATCTGAGAATTTGAATTTTGTTTCCTTTCAGACTCAATTTTCCGCCATAAAAATAACCTGCTGCTAAACTTCCTAGTGTAATTGCAATTACAGCAGACCAAACATATAAACTACTTCCGAAATAAGGAGAAATTAATTTTGAACCACAAAGTTCTGTTGCCATTACCGCGGCACCTTCACAAAAACTAATTAAGTATATTGAATTACTTTTTTTCATCCTTCGTCAAGCTCAGGACTAAAGCTTATTTGTACGTGCGCGTAACAAATGATCAACTAAAACCAATGCAGCCATGTTTTCCACAATAGGAACCGCCCTTGGTAAAACACAAGGATCATGACGCCCTTTCGCTTCTAAATTTACTTCTTCACCTTTTGTGTTCACACTTTTTTGTGTTTGCATTATTGTCGCAACCGGTTTAAAGGCGACATTAAAATAAATATCTTGTCCGTTGCTGATGCCGCCTTGCACGCCGCCGCTGTTATTGGTTTTGGTTGAAATATTTTTTCCGCTTTCAAAAATATCATTGAGTTCTGAACCATAAGAATTGATCGCATCAAAACCTGCACCGTATTCAAAACCTTTTACTGCATTAATACTTAACATTGCTTTTCCAAGATCTGCATGCAGTTTATCAAAAACAGGCTCGCCTAAACCGACAGGAGTTCCTTTAATAACACAACTGATAATTCCTCCTACAGTATTCCCTGCTTTACGCGTTTCTTCAATGAGAGAGATCATTTTATTTGCAGTTGCTTCATCCGGACAACGGATAATATTTGTTTCTGTTTTCGACAGATCTAATTTTGAATATGGAATGCTAAGTTTTACATCCTTAACACAACTTACATAAGCCTGAATTGAAACTTTGTTTTGTTTCAGAATTAATTTTGCAATTGCACCGGCAACAATTCTGCAAGCTGTTTCACGCGCACTGCTTCTTCCTCCTCCTTTATGATCGCGGATACCGTATTTTGCCTCGTAAGTAAAATCAGCGTGGCTCGGACGGAATACATCTTTTAAATGATCGTAATCTTTACCTTTTTGATTTTCGTTGGCAATAATAAAACCAATTGGAGTTCCTGTAGTTTTTCCTTCAAAGATCCCTGATAAAAACTGAACTTTATCGTCTTCTTTGCGTTGAGTAGTTATGTGGGATTGTCCCGGTTTACGTCGCTCTAATTCGCTTTGAATAAAATCAAGATCAATACTTAATCCGGCCGGACAACCATCAATAATACCACCAATAGCCTCGCCATGACTCTCGCCAAAAGAGGTTAGTTTGAATATTTGTCCGAATGAATTGCCTGCCATCGTAAACAAAGATAGTTTTTTGAATGGAATTAATTAAATTGCAGTCGTATTTATGAGCAAACTCCTTATAAAAAACATAAAAACCTTAGTTCAGGTACGCGAAACTGTAGTAAATAAAGTTTGTGGTGCCGATATGAAAGTATTGCCTTGTCTCGAAAATGCCTGGCTTGCTATTGATAATGGTTTGATAGCCGACTTTGGAAAGATGGAAGATTTTCCAGGAATTACTGATTGGAAAGACCTTGAAGTAATTGATGCAACAGGAAAGATCGTTATGCCATGTTATGCCGATAGTCATACCCACATTGTTTATGCCGGTAACCGAGAAAGTGAATTTATTGACAGGATCAATGGTTTATCCTATGAAGAAATTGCAAAGCGCGGCGGTGGTATTTTAAATTCTGCAAAAAAATTACGTGATACAAGTGAAGATGATCTGTTTGAACAATCGTTCGTGCGCTTCAACGAAATAATCAGTCAAGGTACCGGAGCAGTGGAAATAAAAAGTGGTTATGGATTAGATCTTGATTCAGAATTAAAAATACTGCGCGTTATTAAAAGATTAAAAGATCTGAATATAATTCCTGTTAAAGCAACTTTTTTGGGAGCGCATGCTGTTCCTTCTGAATTTAAAGATAACAAACAAGGTTATATTGATCTTATCATAAATAAAATGTTGCCCGCCATTGCAAAAGAAAAATTAGCGGACTACATTGATGTTTTTTGTGAGAAAAATTATTTTACTGCTGAAGAAACCAAACAAGTTCTGCAAGCAGGTTTAAAACATGGACTCATTCCAAAAGTTCACGCAGAACAATTAAGTCATAGCAACGGAATAAAAACCGGAGTTGAATGCAAAGCAATTAGTGTTGATCATTTAGAATTTTGCAGCGATGAAGACATTTCTCTTTTAAAGAACAGCAATACAATGCCAACGATTTTACCAGGCGCCGTTTTCTTTTTAAATTTACAATTACCTCCTGTACGTAAAATGCTCGATGCAGGTTTACCAATTGCTATTGCGAGTGATTATAATCCCGGCAGCAGTCCAAGCGGTAACATGAATTTCATGATGAGTCTTGGCTGCATCGATCTTAAATTAAATCCTGAGGAAGTCATAAATGCTGCGACAATTAATTCTGCGTACGCAATGGATATAAGTAAGGAAGTTGGCAGCATTACCATTGGTAAAAAAGCAAATGTGTTCATTACAAAACCAATTGCAAGTTACGGTTACATCCCCTACGCTTTCGGAAGCAGTTTAATTGAAACTGTAATTATTAACGGAAAGAAATTTAATTGATTTTATTTCGGTGAACCTTCTGCCTGGGTTTCAGTTTTTGGTAATCCCTCTACCGTTTCTTCAATTTTCTTCGGTATTTTCTCTTCTTCGGTAATTTCAGTTTTCTTTGGCGACTTTTTTAATTTAGCAATGTAACGCTTATACAAGTCGAGCCATGTTTCATATTCTTCACGGTAAAATACACCTACACCTTGGGTAAATGGTCCTCCTGAAGTTGTTACTTGTGTATTATCATTACTCCGGTTAAATCCTTTCACACGGTAACGGCCATCATCCGTTAATTTATATTCTAAGTTCACATCACCAATTAAACCGGATTGATTGGTATTCTGATTATTATTAAAACCAAAATTTCCATCGATCAATAATCGGTTATTTAATAATTGTTTCGATAGCGCTACATCTAATTCTTCGCTGCTTACTTGATTTCCTGGGCGGTAATTTACGCCAACGTCAACTTGTTTTGTTAAACCATTTAACCATCCACTCAAACGGTTTGATAACATTTCTGTTCCATTGGCCGCAATAGCAGAACCTGCTGAAATTCCACCTGAACCGGAATATTGCAATGGGGTTACAAAACTTTTAAGAAGCAACAAAGAAAACACCTGACGGTTCAATTCAGCTTCATCATTAAATATACTTTGAATTTTTGAAGATGTATTTTCATCAATAGTTGGCAGATCAATTGCAAATGAAATATTAGGTGACATTAATTTATCACGCATGATCAATTTACAATCTACAGGTAAGCGTCGCTTGTATGTTCCTGAAGTATCATAAGGAAACAAAGGCGCAATGGAAGCACGTTGCTTGTAATTGGCTGTAATATTTATGTCGGCTGCGTATGGACTACCACTCCAGTCAATAGTACTTCCTTTTTGTATGACGAATTTTTTAGTGATGAAATTTTCGAGTGTAAATAAATAATCTCCACTGGTAATAGCATACTCACCAAACATATCGAATTTACCCATGTTACTTATGTCGAGATCAATATTTCCATTTCCTCTTGCGCGGATGATGTCGCCGCTTTTTGCATCTAAAACAATTTGCACTTCAGCGTCAGGAGTTGCTTGAACCTGCATATCTAAAGTAAAACCGGATTTCTGTTCAACAACTTTCTTTTTCGTGGTATCTTTTACAACAAAGTGAATGAAATTATTTTCTGATATCTGAGCAGGGCCATCCAAAGGGATTGTAAATACAGTGCCCTTTTCAGTCTTCAATTTTTTAATTTCAATGGCGATGTTATTTAAGAAACCGAAAATACCGGCTTGACCTGTAGCATATGCCTTACCATAAAAAGGATCATTACCAGTGTTTCCTTTATTTAAAATAAGCATGTTCTTGAAATTGATATCAAAATCAATTTGCATATTTTTAAAATTGTTATGGAAAATGTTTCCGTTTATTTCACCGGCTGTTCCTTTTTTATTTAGATCATCTGTTATTTTTAGATCCTGAAAACTTATTTGATCAGGCAACACCTCAATATCACCTGTAATATTATATACCACATTCAAATAATCTACTTTTAATTCACATCTGTTTATTTTGAATTTGCCGGTTATTTTTGGTTTTGCAGGAGTTCCGGTGATCTTTGCCTGCCCTGTGATCAAGCCTTTATTTAAAGTCATTATTCCAGCCAAATAAGGATTTAGAATAGCAAGATTAGCAGGCTGTGCCTCTAATGTAAGATCCAGACTTTCCTCTGTTTTATTCAAATAATAATAACCCGAGAAAACAATGTTTTTCAATTTTTCTCCTGTAAGATCAGGAAGGCCGAGCGAAGTGTAACCGTCTAAATACAAATATTTATCCTCATTATTATATTCCGATTTTAACTCTCCGTCACCAATATCTTTATAATTTAATTTTAATCCGGTAAAATTTAAATTACTACTAAAAGCCAGATTACTAAATGTATTGTGCAGCGAAAAAGCACCATTTAAGATTCCTTCAATTTTTACTGAATTTCCTAATAGCGGCGCTAATTGTTTAAGCTTAAAATTAGCAACTTCGAAAACTAATTTTTCATTTGGTTTTGGAGATAAACCGCCATAAATTTTCAGAGACTGATTTACTCCATCCGTAAAAAATAAAGGCTTTACAATAACAACCCCTGAAGAATCTATAATTGTGCTGTCAGATGCTACTAAATTCCAAGTGCTGTCTTTTGACGTGAAGAAAATTTTATCATAGGTCAAAATTGCCCGTTGGTTATCAAAAAACACTTTTCCTGCGAGTTTACCCGCGTTTTGAGGCTTTTCCTTATTGTCCCACTCCAAATTAAATTTTGTGTTATTATCTTTAGATACAAAATACATGAAATAATTATGTAATCTGATACTATCAGTTAGATCAATGGACTCTGCTTTAAGAACTAAATTTATTTTATTATTTTGAGAATAGGACTCAATTTTATTATTGTTGAATTTTATGCCTTTATACTTAATTGAATCAGACTTAGAATTAATATTAAAAAGATTTTTAGAAGCATCGAAGTCACCCTCAAAAACAGAACCTGAACTCACCATCAGGTCATGAACAAATAGATCGCGGATGGTGTTAAATTTTTTAATAGTTAATTTAAATTTAAGCTCATCGGTATAGATCGTTTTACCGGGATTCTTATCGAAAAAAGCAGGGTAATAAGTATTTAAGAACTGGTTAAAAGCTGATCCCAGATTTGAAATTTTAAAAACACCATCAGCCGTTAAATTAAAAATGTTTGAAGCCAATTTAATGCTTTTATTAGCTGTAGTTTGTTCTAACACCAGATCCAAATTACTGATCTTATTTTCTTTCTCTTCCGTTTTATAAATGGTGTTATCGAAATTTATGTTGCCGGTTATATTGTCAATATTGTCTCCCTTAAGGGCAATTAGCAATTGGGTTGAAAGCACACCTTCCGTTTTTGTATTAATTAAACCCAGCCGTTTTAAATTAAGTTTATTGATGGTAGAGATAAAATCAATATCCGGTATTTTATTATTAAGATCGATCTTCCCATCAAAATCCAGATCTGCATTGGCATCTTTAATAATTAAGTCGCCATTAAATATTTTCTTTTTAATATCGCCTTTTATGGTAATGTTTTGATAAACGTAGTTGTTATAGCTAATATGATTTATTCTTCCGTCTAACTCGGCATCGATCTTATCTAAAGTAAGTCCTTTGCCTTTTACATTCGAATTGAGAGCGACCGCACCTAATTTTGCGATGCCGAACATTTTACCCACATTAAAATTATCTGATTCCATCTTACCATCATAGCGTACAATTTTTTCCACCGTATCAATTTTTACATAAAGATCTGTGTGCAGATCACCGAGCGCCGTTCTAAAAGTGCCGA
>JANYCL010000115.1 GCA_025360355.1 Sphingobacteriaceae bacterium | reverse complement strand
TATCTGCACCTTCATTTTTCATCCAGGTAGTATAAGCACGTATTTTATATAAACCACCAAGAGCTTCTTTATCGATCATAAAATCGCCGGCTGCTTTACCGTTCTTTGCGATAATGTTGATGCGCTTTTCAACTGTACCTTTTGGAGTTAATAATTCGATATGAATAATATCACTTTTGTTCGAAGGTTTTAAACTTAGTCCATCTCTTATATATGCAGAAAACCAAATATCATCGCCGGGCGAATAAAATGGTTTATCTAATTGCAGATACACACGATCTTCGGGCGCATGCAAGTTATATTCAATTAGTTTTTTGTTTAACGATCTGATAAGATCATTTTCCACGGCTTGCTGATAATAGCTTGTCGGGGTTAGCCATGCAATTACTGAAGCTGTTAAAGCCGCAAATGCAAAGACGTGCGATAGTTTTTTGTTTTTTGTAGTTTGCATGATATTTTATATTAAAATGTTAAACTTTTAATATTGAGATGCAAACTCTAAAAGGAATCCATAAATGAATTTTAGAAAAGAAATGTTAAATACCCTGAAAGCCTTGCTGTCAAAGGGAAAGAGAGCTTATATCCTTTTACGTCTTAATACATAAATTACGCTATAATCATTCAGCAAAGTATCCATGGTGGCGCTTAATTCAACCGGTTCAAGCGGACGAATGGTTTTATCGGGTAACGTAAAGAAAAGGTTATAAAAATATATTTTATCGCTTATGGGTTGGTAATGACGGATACGTTCACGCATGGCGCTGGTGAGTTTACAGGTTTCAGCGCGAAGCGTATCTGCAATTGGCTTTTTATTTTTCCGAACAGTACCGGTAAAGTCTTTATAGTACAACATATAAAATTTATCTACCGGTAATTTTGATTTATAATAATCGGAGTATACATATAAATGTACCGGACCTAGTTTTAATTGCTTTGATGAAGAATCAACTTTTAAACCACAAAAATAAAATGGAGGCGGAACAACATCTGTTTTTTTGATTCCAATTATTTTTCTGCCTTTATTTGTTATTTGAAAAACAGAAATAACAGAGATCCCCGGATTAATAAAACGCACTTTATAAAGATCACCTTTAACCGACATTATCTCGCATCCTTTAACACGCACATCAATTTTTGGGTTCCGTCCTTTTACTTTAATGGTGATGTCGCTTGTTTTTTCCAAATAAAATTTATCCTCACATATAATTTCGCATTTAGCTAAACCCGACCTTACTTTAATAATGGCAGTTTTACCTTTTCTGCTTTGCGAAAAAGACAGAGCAGAACTGAAAATTAATATAGGGATGATAGCTAAACGCATTAAAGATCAATTATTGATTTTATTCTTGTAAGATTTGCAGTAATGTTCCTATCCGCTGAAATATTTCTATCATCATCTGTATTTGTGCAATCAATTTCCTTCAGAACAAATGTCATTTTATCCTTTTCTTTTTTTACTGAGTGTAATGCTTCATCTTTAATATAATATACCTTTAAATTATTGCCAATTGCTATTAGAATATCTGCATTATCAACTACAGAAGTCGGAAATTGAATTAACTCAAACATGTCAACAGGAAAAATTGCATTAACATCTCTTTTCACAAAATATATTGCTCTTAAAGACAGTTGCTTTTTATTTTCAGAAGACATAAAATATGCTATTGGGAGATCAGAATCATCAGTTCCCTTTGCGTTTAAAGACTTTGAAATTATTGAAAGCGGGTTTGTTTTGCTGGCATATATTTGAGAATTATTACAAGGATGATCGAAATTCCAAATACCCATTGATCCTATAACAATAGACCTGTAAATCGAACCTCCTTCTATGTAAGCATTAAATCTTTGGTTTTTAAAATTACTGTTCATCACTTGAGCATCCGCATCTTTCTCTAATCTGCTAATTGAGTCGCTTTTTGCTGCCAAAATTTTACTATGATGCAAGCGAATTTTTCCATACTCATTCATTGCTGCTTCAAAATTCTTTTCATCAAACACCGGTGTTGCAGCAATACTGCTGGTTTGTTTTTTGATCTTGAAAGTTAAGATGTAATTTTTACCATCGGGGTGACGACTGATAAACACATCTTCCCAAACAGTTTTAGTGAATTCATTATTATAGTTCGGTTCGTTTACATTTACTTCAAATTTTACACCGTCGTATACAGCTAACTCCGGGAATTCTTCTTTGTCGTAATCGATAACAAAATTATTTAAAACAGGATTAGCATGTTTTGGTACAATTAATTTACCTGGATCTAATAAATTATGCTTCGCTAAAAATGCTTCTTTCTCTTTACTTAATCTATCAAGATTCTCTTTGTGCAGACGTGTTTCGTGTTCTTTAAAATCCCAACGTTTCGCAACAGTATCTAAATAATATACATTAAACTCATTTTTATCGTTATGCGAAAGTAAATTAACAGAAAGTGTTTTTCCGTCTTTCAATACTAAAGGTGTGCTGTCATTTTCGTAAGCTAATACTTCAAACATACCTGCAGATTCAAATGGTCTTTTAATTCCTGCTGAATCATAGTCCATTGGAATGCCGCTGAAAATAAAATCAACCTGATCGTGAAACTCACGGTAACATACTTTTACTTTTCCTTTTGGTTCTTTTCCATCTTTACCTCTAAATACATTTGCAGGAACATGGATGATGCTTCCTGTTTTATAAACTATTGTAGTGTCTTTTGTATTATCTACTAAAAAATTATCCGACTTTGCATTTAATTCCGGTAATGGTGGATTGATGAATGCTTGTGATGCAACTGATTCTTTGTTATTAACTGATCTGTAAATAACAAAAGTTGCTGTTACTACCACAATAGTTGCAGTTGTTCCTCCCAAAAATGTTTTCATCCCTTTAGTTAGCCAGGAAGTTTTACCCGCAGCCGAATAACCTGAGTAAAATCTATCGAAATTCATATTATTGCTAATATCGCTTTCGGATAATGGTTGTTTATCTAATTTGATCTTATACTTTTTCATTTTAATATTTTTAAAGTTTAATGTCTTTTAATTGTTCTTTCAATTTTTCTAAAATGCGGTACACTTTCATTTTGCACGCACTCTCATTCATATCCATTATTTCACAGATCTCTTTAAACGAACGTTTCTCGAAAAAGCGCATGTTAATTAATTCCATGTCATCTTCATTCAAAGTTTGCAAGGCTTCATACAATTGTTTATCGATCTCGGTCTGGTTGTTTTCTTCCATGTCACCTTTCAGTTCTCCCAAACCATCTCTATCAATACTTAAAACGCGTATCGCTTTATTTTTTCTGAAATATTGATTCATTTCATTTCCTGCGATCCTGAATAACCATGCCGAAAACGGAACTCCCATCGGTTTATATTTTGGGAGATTCTCTAAGGCTTTGTAAAAAACCTGCGATGTTAATTCAAAAGCTGTTTCTTTATCCTCAACCCTGTGATAAATATAATTGGCAATGCGCTGAAAATACCTTTTATATAAAGGCTCAAAGTTCCGCGGATTATCCTGCGCAGCTTTTATCAGCTTCTCTTCCGAAGTAATCTCTTCGGCTGTGAGATGGTAAGAAGCGATCTCTGTCATATTGATGGTTGTTAGCATTATGTCCCTTTTAGCAACCATAATACAGGTGTTTTAAAAAGTCACAATTATTTTAAAAATAGCTATTCTGTACTTAAATTAATAGTATTTGGTTATTTTTATCCCATAAATTCAAGATCATGAGCAAAACCAATTGGCCCGAAGCGTTTAAACCGCTTATTAAAAAGTATAAAGGCAAACCGCATCCTTTAGAATACAAAAGCATTTATCAATTGTTAGTGATGGTGATTTTATCTGCACAAGATTCGGATAAGAATATTAATAAAATTGCTCCTGATCTTTTTAAAGCTTTTCCTAATATGAAAACTTTAGCTAAAGCTGATGTGGATTCTTTAATTAAATATATAAGTAAAGTGAGGAATTTTGGGAATAAAGCTAATTGGCTTCTTAATCTCGCTCAAAAAATAAAAGACGATAAGAATATTCCTTTGACCATGGAAGAATTAGTTGAACTTCCCGGCATTGGAAGAAAGTCAGCTAATGTTATTATGCGTGAAGCAGGAATTAAACCGGAAGGTGTAATTGTTGATCTTCATGTTCTCCGCGTTGCTCCAAGATTAGGTGTTGCCATAGGTACTGATCCTAAAAAAATTGAGAAGCAGATCATGGAAGTGGTGCCTCAAAAAGATTGGGGCATTGGCATGGATATATCTTTTTTAGGACGTGAAATTTGTCGCCCAACCGATCCCAAATGCGGTGAATGTGTAATGGCTCCGAATTGCGATTTTATTAAGAAAAAATAGTCTAATAAAAAGGTAGAATTACCTTTATTTTCCTTCTATTCCCGCCAAAATTTGTTTCGATTTAGGTGTATTCTAATGTCTATTTCGTACAGTATTTATCCTGCTTTGTCGAATTCAAGTAAATAACCTTGAAAACCGCGAACCTTAAAGTTTAAAAAACGTTAAATATTAATAGAACCCTTAACTGTATCCCATGATAAAAAATTACAGTCCGATTACCGTAAAACCCACTACTTCGTTTAAAAAAGCGGGAGCTTCTTTTGCAGGGTTTTTAAATTTCCGACAACTTTTATTTGCATTAACTTTTTTACTGGTCATTCCTTTTCAGGGATTAGCTACACACATTGTGGGCGGCGTGATCACCTATACATATAACGGTGCAAATAACTATACGGTACAATTAATTTTATATCGGGATTGTGGCGCCGGTAATGCTGCATATCCTGCACTGGCAACTTTTCAAGTATTGCAAGCTGATGGTTCATTGTTTGCTCCAAGCCGTAACTTTAATGCTAACGGTGGTGCTATTACTCCCATCCCTCTTGTTTTACCTCCTTGTGCTACTTCACCAAGTGTTCTCCCTTGTGGTGAACAACGTATTTATACAACAACAGTTAATCTTGCACCTTCTCCCGGAGGTATGCACCTTGTATTCCAAACCGGTAATAGAAATAATGGTATCACTAATATTGTAGCTCCCGGTGCTGCCGGTGAAACATTCTATGCATACATCCCGTGTTACTCGACAGTATGGAGTGAAGATTTTACTTTACCTAACGGAACTATTACGGATGCCGGTGCAACTGCTTGGACAAGAACTTTAGGTGTAACGCCTCCAACATCGGCAATGGTTACCAATGGACAATTTGAAATTATTGGTTCTAATAATGGTTCACAGATCTGGGCTTCGCAGGTAATTAATATTGCTGCATATCCTTTGGGTGTAAATTTAAGTGCGAATCTAAGTAAAGCAGGCGCTAATTTCGTCAATAATGATTCACTTAAACTTTATTATTCTATTAACGCAGGACCAAAAGTTTTATGGACTACAAACGGTTCTAATATTGGTAACTGGGCATCACCGCGTTTTGCCACTTCAACAGGATTAATTGGTAATACGATCCAATTATTTGCTACAGCAAAATTCAACGCTAATAATAACTCAACAGGTAAAACATTTGATGTAGATATGGTGAATGTATATGATAATACATTTATGGCGAATAGTAGTCCGTATTTTAATAATTTACCTCCACTTCTTTTTTGTGCAACGAATTCTTTTTCCATCGACTGTTCTGCAACAGATGTTGATGGTGATAATTTAATTTATTCGATGTACACACCATACGATCAAACTCCAAATCCTCCTCTTTTCCCAAACAATCTTTTATCTGTGAATGCTGTTACCTGGCAACCTGGTTATTCGGCAACCAGTCCGTTTAATTCACCTGCACCGAGTGTTACACTTAGTCCGGCAGGTTGGATGACAGGTGTTGCGAATTCATTAGGAAAATATGTTTTCGGTGTAAAAGTTTCTGAGTACCGCGGTGGTGTTCTATTAAGTGAAGTTGTGCGCGATTACCAAGGAAATACTGTTACTTGTCCGCCATTTGTACCTGCAGCTCCTGTTGCCAGTGCGAACACACCGTTATGTGTTGGACAAACTTTAAATTTAAGTGCAACCTTTACAGCAGGCGCAACTTATAGTTGGACAGGGCCTGGTGGTTTCACTTCTACTTTAATAAATCCTACTATAGTCGGTGTTACTCTTGCTAATGCAGGAACATACTCTGTTACTGCTACTGTTGCAGGATGCACAAGTCCTCCGGGTACAGTTGCAGTTACAGTTAACACAGTTCCGGCTGTTCCGATCGTAGGTTCAAACTCACCATTATGTGCCGGACAAAATTTAGCTTTAACATCTTCTTCGGTTGCAGGTGGTGTTTATAGCTGGAGCGGACCAAATACTTTTACATCAGCCGTACAAAATCCAACTATAGTTGGAGCAACAACTTTAGCGGCCGGTGTATATTCAGTCAATTCAACAGTCGCGGGTTGTACCAGTGGAAACGGTACGGTGAACGTTGTTGTTAATCCTTTACCGGGTGCGCCCGTCGCCGGAAATAACTCTCCTATTTGTGCAGGATCTGCACTCAATTTAACAGCTAGTGTTATTGCCGGAGCTACGTATAGTTGGACAGGACCGAATAGTTTTACAGCGAATGTCCAGAATCCTACAATAGCCGGCGCTACAACTTTAGTAGCCGGTGTTTATACCGTTACAGCCACAGTTGCGGGTTGTCCGGGACCAGGTGGTACAACAACAGCAACTGTTAATCCTGCACCTGCTGCACCAACTGCCGGTGCGAACACTCCGTTATGTGCAGGATCAAATTTAAATTTAACTGCTTCAACAATTCTTGGGGCTACATATAGCTGGACAGGGCCAAATTCTTTTAGTTCTGCTTTACAAAATCCAACCATTATCGGAGCTACAACATTAGCCGCAGGGGTGTATACCGTTACTGCTACAGTTGCCGGTTGTCCAGGACCCGGAGGAACAATTAATATTGTTGTTAATCCTGCTCCGCCAGCTCCAACGGCCGGCGGCACTGCTACTTTATGTGCAGGTTCAAATATTAATTTAACAGCTTCAGCAATTGCAGGCGCTACTTATAATTGGACAGGTCCAAATAGTTTTACATCCTCAATTCAAAACCCAACAATTGTTGGCGCTTCAACTTTAGCAACGGGAATGTATTCCGTTACAGCAACTGTTGCGGGTTGTCCTGGTCCTGCAGGAACATTTAGCGTAACTGTTTATGGAATTCCTTCTCCTCCTACTTTAGGAAGCAATTCACCGGTTTGTACAGGACAAACTTTAAGTTTAACAGCCACAACAATTTTAGGTGCAACTTATAGCTGGACAGGACCAAATACTTTTTCATCAGCATTGCAAAATCCAACCATAGGGGCAGTAACATTGCCAGCAAGCGGTGTGTATAGCGTTTTAGTAAGTGTGATGGGTTGCGGAAGCGCTAATTCAACTGTTGCAATAACTATTAATCCAACACCACCAGCTCCTGCCGCAGGATCTAATTCGCCTTTATGTGCGGGTTCTACAATCAATTTAACTGCTAGTCCAATTGGAGGTGCAAGTTATAGTTGGAGCGGTCCAAATAGTTTTACTTCTTCTGTTCAAAACCCTACAATTCCCGGTGCGACCACTTTAGCCGCAGGGGTGTACTCCGTTAGTGCAACTGTTGGAGGTTGTACAGGTTCATTCGGTACAACAAATGTTATTGTAAATCCAATTCCGGCTTCTCCTGTTGCGAATTCCAATTCACCAATATGTGCAGGTTCTAATTTAAATTTAACTGCTTCTTTAATTGCAGGCGCTACATATAATTGGACTGGGCCAAATAGTTTTTCGTCTGGATTACAAAATCCAACAATTGTTGCAGCTACAACTTTAGCAACAGGAATTTATACAGTTAACGTAACTGTTGCAGGTTGTACAGGACCAAATGCTATAATAAGTGTAACTGTGAATCCAATTCCTTCAGCACCGGTCGTTTCTTCTAACTCGCCATTATGTGCTGGACAAACTTTAAACTTAAATGCAAGTCTGGTCGCAGGCGCTACTTATACATGG
>JANYCL010000477.1 GCA_025360355.1 Sphingobacteriaceae bacterium | reverse complement strand
CCGCTCGTTAAATTAAGTGCACCACCCGAACAAACAGGGCTGTTACTTCCAATTATCGGAGTAGGGATCGGATTTACAACAACCGTAGTATTTGCAGTATTAACACAGCCATTTGCATCAGAGACACTAACGGTGTACACCCCTGCGTTCGCAACTGATGATGTAAGAGTTGGAACAGTTGGGTTTTGTAAATTAGATGTAAATACGCTAGGGCCAGTCCAAGTATAGGTTGTGAAAGCACCAACATTTAATTGAATTGTTGCGCCTGCACAATATGGTCCTGTGTTTGAAGGAGCGGGAACAGGTAAAGCATTTATAACAACTGGTGTTGTTCCGGTTGCAAAACAACCTCCGACATTCACTGTAAAGTTATAATTTCCACTCATGGCAGCTGTTGCAGCCGGAATGTTCGGGCTTTGTGCATTAGAGTTAAATGCAGAAGGACCTGTCCACGTATATGTTACACCTGCTGATCCTATTAATGCAATAGTTTGTCCTATACAATATGGTCCGGTATTATTTGCCGAAGCGGTTGGAGTTGAAATTGTAAGTTGAGTTGTTGAAGTACCAATACATCCTGCTAAATTTACAGTCACTGTATAAACTCCGGCCGCAGCCATTGAAATACCTGGAAGGGTAGGATTTTGAGCTGCAGAAGAGAACGAGTTTGGTCCCGCCCAAGAATATGTTCCTCCACCGGAACTTGTAAATGAAACACTACCTCCAACACAAATAGGTCCGTTATTATTTGCTGTTACCGTAGGCATTGGATTAATTAAAATTACCGAAGTAGTGGATACTGTACATCCACCATTGGAAATTGTATGTGTGACAGTATAAGTTCCCGGTGCGGAGAAGCTGACTGGTCCGTAAGTGGCCGTATTCCCTGTCGGAGGGGCGCCGACCGTTGGATTAAAACTAAACGTATGCGTTGTGGCAGCCTGAACCGCAGTAAATACATAACTATTCCCGGTTAAACATTGCGTAGGAGTAGGTATCGTAAATGCTGGATTTGGCCCTGCGGGCACAACGACGACAGCCTGGACAGTTGCCGGACATCCGGCCGCATTGGTGATAGTTTGGGTAATAGTATAGTTACCTGCCGTCGGGAATGTGACGGCCGAGGTTGCAGCAGTAGTAGTGAAACTTGCGGGCGGACTCGGTCCGGCAAATGAATAAGACTGAACAGCAGGCGGTCCGGTTCCTGTATTTGTTATAGTAAAGCTGTTGCAAGAATTAACTGTTGTAAAAGCAGCGGTAGTTTGAGCTAAAACCTGATACGTATTAGTTTGTATAGAAGGACCGCAAGACGAAAAAGGCGTATATGAAAGCGTATAAGTGCCAATGGCACTGGCTGTAATGCAACTCGTGGTAACAACGGGCCCCGAAGGAGGAGTCCATGTATAACCGTACATACCGGACGGTCCGCAGAGTTGTCCTCCCGGACAAACAGCAGCGGTAGAAGGAGTAACCGGAGCACAATCAGCATCTATATAACAATAACCCCAGTCATAATTATACAAACACCAGTTACACTTAATAACTGCAGTAAGATTTTGTCCGATATAAGGAGTTAGATCCATTCCAATAGTTTGCCAAGGAACATAAGTAGTGGGATAGACTTGGCTACCAATATTAACTCCGTTTCCACCTGTTTGCGCCACACCTGCCGGCATACCGGTTAAAGTTCCCGGAGGGGTTGAAAAATAACAGGTAAATAAAGGACAGGATACCGTAGTGTTTGCTGCATTTAAAAAATAAACATTAAAAGTTGCAGCGGCATTAGCAGGATGCGGAAAATTTAAAAGAACAAAAGCGAAATGCAATTGAAATTGAGAATTAGCAGCAGTAACTGGAATTACACGTGAAGCTTGGGCGGAAAAAGTTGTTTTGCTTCCTGAAGTATTATCATCATTTAATCTTAAAGAAGCTGTTCCTCCTGGAAATACTCTTGGAAATCCGCCA
Source organism: Sphingobacteriaceae bacterium (assembly GCA_025360355.1). GTDB lineage: Bacteria > Bacteroidota > Bacteroidia > B-17B0 > Aurantibacillaceae > JAHEYG01. Next base: position 2,040 of record JANYCL010000477.1, on the reverse strand, counting down.
TAAGGATCAACTCCGCTTGTCATAATTGCGTTATCTCCAGCAACTGTCCATCCGGTTGTATTACCGGTCTCGAAATCTACATTAGTACAACCGGCAGGTTGTGGACCTTGATACGTTGAATTGTCGAATTTCGCCCAATTGTTTTGATCCTTTTGTGGATACAAATTATACTTAGCTATCTTGTAAGTCCTTTTAGCATGGTTCATGAAAAACAACTTTTCCTTGTCGGTTTTCATTTCATCAGCATGTTCCTTAGCTCCTATATAATTGAAACCCTTGAGAGAATCAATAACAGTTTTTTGAGAATAAAATTTTGCTGAAAACAACAACAAAAATAAAATTAAGAAAGCGGGATTGAATTTTTTCATTTTATTTTGCATTTAGGTATTCGTAAATGTAAAAACTCAAAGGATAAAAGCAAATTTCTTCACTCATTTTATAGCTATATTCACTCTGTCTTTAAGATAGTTATAAACACCTTTTTAAGAGTCAAAACTTAATTGGATTTAGATGTGTGATTTATGTAAATGTGACTAACACATTTTTATAAAAATGATCTATTTTTTTTTGATTCCGATGATTTTATCCAAAGGGTCATAAATGCAAAAAGCCCTCATTTCTGAGAGCTTTTGCGGACCGGACGGGATTAACTTCGTTGGTCCCTTTAGAGTCAAAGTCACAATCAAATTATTGGCTAAAGCCATTTTTGTTTTCAAACGAATCCTTAAAAGCAAGCTTTACAGATTCGCTTGAAAACAAAAATTCCCGCGAAAAGCGGGAATAATTTGATCTATTTGCGGACCGGACGGGACTCGAACCCGCGACCTCCGCCGTGACAGGGCGGCATTCTAACCAGCTGAACTACCGGTCCAATACCAAAAACTAGTTTTGGGACTGCAAATGTACTAATTTATATGAATCTTCAAAATTATTTGATCTACAAACTTGTTATTTGCCTTGCATGATTTGCTGCATCAACTTCAGTAATTACACTTTTAATGATGCCTTCAAAACCAATTACAAAAGTGGTTCTTAAAAGTCCGTCATAAATACGACCGAATAATTGTTTTGGTCCCCAAACATTATAAGCTTTAATAATGTTTTTATCAGTATCAGCAATTAATGGATAAGGTAAACTGTATTTATCAGCAAAACGTCCGTGCGATTCAACGCTATCAGGACTAACACCAATTACTACATAATTATTATCGCTCAGATATTTAAATTCATCACGCAGGTTACAAGATTCAATTGTGCAGGTCTCCGTATCATCTTCAGGATAAAAGAAAAGAACAATATTCTTTCCCGGAAAATCCAACGACGTTACGCGGTTTCCATTCTGATCAACACCTTCAAAGAACGGAGCATGATCTCCTGCTTTCAAGTGCGTAGCATGTTTTTTAAATGGCGCCGCTTTTGCGGTATGATTTGAAACAGCAGTAACAACATCCATCACTTCAACGGGTTTAGCAATGGGTTTTGCTATTTTCGCAACAGATTTTTTTACTGTCTTCGCTTTTTTTGGAGCTGCTTTTTTTGCTTTCTTAGGAGCAGCTTTCTTTTTCGTAACTTTCTTCTTCGCTTTTTTAGGCGCCGACTTTTTCTTAGCAACCTTTTTCTTCGTTACTTTCTTTTTAGTTTTTTTAGGAGACGATTTTTTCTTCGCAACTTTTTTCTTTGTGGTTTTTTTAGCTTTACCTTTTTTAGCTTTTGCTTTTTTTCCTTTTTTTGGAGCAACCTTTTTCTTTTTTGCTTTTACTTTCTTTGCCATAACTTTTATTTTTTTTAATTCTTAATTTATAAATCTTAACTCATAACTTTTTTAGAATAATATTTGCACCATTTTGTTAAAGGACATTCAGAACATTTTGGAGATCTGGCCAAACAAGTATATCGTCCGTGTAAAATTAACCAGTGATGTGCTCTTGGTATCAGTTCTTCAGGTATAAATTTAATAAGTTGTTTCTCTGTTTGCAAGGGATTTTTAGTATTAATAGTTAACCCTAGCCGAGCCGATACCCTGAAAACGTGCGTGTCGAC
>JANYCL010000471.1 GCA_025360355.1 Sphingobacteriaceae bacterium | reverse complement strand
AAAAAAATATAAAGAAATTTTTTACAAAGACATCACTCTGGAAGCCGAAGATTTTACCGCCACTACCAATAATGGTACGTCCGATAAAGAGTCAACCAAATTTAAATTGAAAATTGCTAATAAAACCAATGATATATTAATGTACAAACCCGAAGAGAGTACATTTAAAGCGGGCGACAAAGAAGCAAAACCAAAAGAAAAAATGTTAATGATCTATCCGGCCGACTCTGATCATAGAGTGGTGAATTTAGTATCGACTGACTTTTTAGTTACCAATTACAGTTTTGTAATGGGCGGCATGTATAAAATAAGTACGAGTGCTCCTGCTTTAGAAGCGCCTGAATTTAAATTACCTGCTTCTACAAATGATTTTACCGCCGGGAGTTTTAATTGTTCACTTACTAGTTTGACAAAAGAAACGGATAAAACCGAAGCAAAATTTGAATGCCGTTATACCGGAAGTAAAATTGGTGTTATCAATCCCGGGAAAGCTGCAGTAAAAATGCCCGATGGAACTGAAATTGCCAATGAGAAAAAAAATTCTTCTCCTATTGTATTAACGAAAGGCAAGAGCGAAAAAATTACTTTTAAATGGAACCGGATGGAAGGCGGAAAAGCAACGGATATGCAAAAAGTTAATTTGGTAATTTTATTCAGAGGAACTTTTACCGAAACTGATGCTGTTAAGTTAAAAGACGAAACACTAAATTTTGAATTGGATCCGGCAGTTACGAAATAAAATACTTTTTCTATTAACCTCATCCGTCTGCCGGAGGCAGACACCTTCTCCTCAAAGGAGAAGGAAAAAATACATTTCTTAAATAACACAAACTAACCCTTCTCCTTTGAGGAGAAGGTGTCCGCGAAGCGGACGGATGAGGTTAAGTTAATACTCCACAATTACCGCATCGCTGATAATTCCCTCTGCTCCATTTGTGTAAACGGGTTTTATGCGGTATTCGTAAATGTTGCTGATGCTTACAGTTGAATCTGTAAATTCTGTAACTCCCGATGGAAAAGTTTTTATGATCGTTAAAGTACCACCTTGTTTACAACGGTACAAAACAAATTTCTCAATTCCATTCTCAGAATTCCATTTTAGCTTTACCGTTTTTAATTTACGGTCTACTTCAAATTTTATATCCTTTAATTTTTTACGGTAACCTGTTTCGTATTTTATGTAAGGATTATTTGAAACGCTGATGTTATCATCGTCATCACTCACCAATAAACGATATTTGTATCCAGTACCCAAAACAACATTCGTGTCCAAAATTTCCTTCAAGCTATCTTTAGCATTCCATTCCTTAATTTTTGTTTCTTTTGATTCCAACTCTGTGCTTCTGTACAGAACATAATATTTTACATCTTCGCTATTGCTGTTGATCCAATTTACTTTTATTCCATTAGGTTTCACTTCTAAATTTGTTAGTATCGGTTTTGCAGGTGCAATTGTATCCGGACGTTTTACTTCTATTGGCTGACATTTTACAGAATTATTATAACGTTTGTCGGTGGCAATAACAGCATAATAAATATTTTTGGTTAGTGTTTTTAAATTTAATTTGTCGCTGTATTTTGGTTCAATGGCAAATTCTTTATTGATCTGAACAAATTCTTCGTGCAATGCATTTGCTTTTAAAATTTTATACCCTTTAAAATCAGGCTCCGGATTTTTCTCCCAGCTTAAAGTAACATTCCCTTTTGCATCAACTGTTGCTTTTAATCCTTTTGGAGGTGATGGAGGAATTGTATCGCTAATTAATGCCAAATAAGAATAAGAATACAAAGTATCACCACCATAACTAATGGCACCCGCTTTATAATAATTACTCGACTCCGGTTTATCATCTGTAAAATCAGTTGCCTTTGCAGAACTGAATATTTTTTCATAAGGTCCTTTGTCTTTTTTCCCTCTCACAACAAAATATTCTTTTGGTTTCTCATTTTCTTTTTTATCCTGCATTCTGAAATGCATAAATACTCTTTTATTTTGAATGACTTTAATACTGTCAAGAATAGGAAATGAATTTAAAGACTCGTACCCTATTGCTGAAACAACATTTGAACCATCCGATTCCTCACCAAAATGGTTTACTCCTTTAATTCTGTAATAATATTTTTCTTTTACGGTCGGAAATGTATCTACATAAAAAATAAATTGTTTATTCTTCTCGAACTGAGATGCTATTAGGATAACAGGAGCCTTATTTAATTTCTGATACGTTACACTATCTTTTGAACGCTCGATGTTATAACCTGAGTAACTTTCAGTAAAGTCGGTTGCTTTCCATTTCAATTTTACACTCTTGTTTTTGAAAATTCCGCTTAAATTATTTATTGGGATATTTTTTGAAAGTTGGCCGGCATTAACGGAAATGTTTCCGGGAATAAACTTTAAAGTGGGCGGCATTCCATCTATCTCAATTTTATAAGTGTATTTTTTTGCTTTGTCGTAATTTTTATCGCTATAAAATAATCCGCAGGCTTTTGCAATCGCCACATCGAAATTACAGCTCAACAATAACATGTTGTAAACCATTCCTTCGTTATTTTCTTTTTCTTTTTGTGGAAGGTTAGCCTTTGCTTTATTTTGATAAAGAGCATTCACCGCAAAAATTGCATTATCACCTTTCTTTAGAAGCGAAAACCAGATCGTATCTTCTTTTTGATATGGTTTTAACGCCTGTTCCAAAACAATGCTATTTCCTGATTCATCTACTCTGGTGATTTTATATCCATTCTTATTAGCAAGATCAAATACTTGCCTATTTACAGGAACCCAGCGAAATAAAATTTCGTTCTGTTTTACAAATGACTTAATGTAAACAACATTATTCTGAGATCTAATATTCAGCGCAGTGAATATTAAAAAAATAAAAAAACAATTATTTATTGAAAATTTCATTTCTAGTTTACTATTACGCAGTCGCTGCCATATTGGTAGTCATAATTAAAACTACCGGAAATTTTTCCAAGAATATTATAATAACATCCGAATTGTCCTGACAAATAAACCGGCTTCGGCATTTTCCCACTTACAATTGCAGCAACACCGGCATCAAAAACTGTAAAATCAAAACTTTTGCAAAAACAAGTCTTCTTATCGCAATCACAACCGGGCGTCCACTTGATATCACCCTTTACACCTACGCTTCCCTGCAAATAAATATACATACTTCCGCTTGCCAGCCAGCCATTCATGCCAACTTTTTGTCCGCTGCCTTGACATGTTGCATTCCCGTAATTCATTAACATCAGATCAAAGCCGCTTCCAAAATTAAATCCTCCATACACTTTGAAAAAATCCATTCCAAACTCTTTGTAAACATTTGAATATATTTTGGCGCCAGTACAAAAACCTGCACCACTTTGTAATTGACTCTGATTACGATTAACCGCTAAACCGGACTGCGAAATAATACTTGATACCTCCGGCGGTGGCGCTAATGCAGGCTCAATAGAATTGCCAACCATGAAATAAGATGTTGCGTTTACTAAACCCAATAAATTTACATTGTTAGGAGAACTTGGTTTACCAACTGCTAAATACCAAATACCAGGCTCAATGTGAAATTTTGTTGTCCCTGTTCCGGTAACTGCATTGTAAGCGTTAATAATAATATTTGCATTCGCGTCAAAAACTTTATTTTCATTATCGTATTTCATTAAAATAGTTCCTTTTATAGGAGCTGTTGCCCTTTGACTGCGGCTGGACATACAATAAACATCACCTCCTAATTGCACAAACTTTAATCCACCTGAACTCGTGAAAGCAATTTCGAACATCACGTCACCATTGATGCACATTTCGCTTGGTGAATAAATAAAGCCAACTCCCGCTTTAAAACCTAACGACGTTGACGGATCAGGCACATATGATAACGCGTTATTTGAAGATGCGGTTGTTACTGTTGTAGTTGTTGCAGGTTGATTTTGAGAAGCTGCAATTAATTCAGTTTGTGATGCAGCTTTTGGTTTCATGTGATAATAAACACCGCCCATTAATTTTGTAAGTGTTATCGGGATATTTCCCAATGGAATATTTACAGGAATTGCCGCATCAATATAAAAATACTTATAAGTGTCTTTAGCTCCGAAACAAACATTCACAACTGCAGGTTCAGGTAAAACATCTTCAATCGCTAATTGTATCCGCCCGAAAAATCCATCACCATAAACCGGATCATTATCACGGAAAATTATTAATCCTCCAATAATAAGCACAGATGTTTTTACATCAATTGAAATTCCTTTAATTGCAACACGATCGAAACTCCATTTAGTTTTATAAAGATTAACAGGTGCATCTCCGGTATAACTTTGCTGATAAGCATCGATCTTTCCTTTGATCTCAACATAAGTACCTGCAGTTAAACCTGAGCCTTCATCCTCAGAGAAATTAATTGTTACACTCATGCCAAATATTGGTGCCCCCTGACTTATTCCAAACGTAATATCATTAACACTTATAGGGTAATTAGATGCCTTCGCCTTTCCTCCGCTAAAATGAATGGTAAAAATACCGTTCGTTAAATATGGCGCAACACTTACGATAGTTAGATCCTGGAACAATAAATACGCTCCGTTTGACTTAACTTTTTCGCCATTAAAACTTATTTTCCCATTTAAAACTGCCATTGGTTTAAACAATCCATTACTTTTTATGATGCTAATATTTGATGTGGGAAACAGATCAACTTGCGCAGTAAACACTTTAAAATTTAAACCTGCGGCCGGACTAATTACAAAATTATAATCCACATCTTTAGTTTGTGGGTTCTGATATAAATTAGCAGTGAAAACCAGAGCCTGTGCGCTATCCATTATCGGAATATTTACTTTTCCTTTCAGATGTCCGCTGTTTAATTGATTACAAACAAAACCAACACCTAATTCATCCAGAGAAAAACCCCATCCGCTCATGCTTCCTTCTCCTGTGCTTAAAATATTATTTACCTGGAACATTCCAGTCACGCCCATATGATCGATCAGTAAATTATTTACTTGTATCTCGGTGTGCTTTCCTGTTTTTGAAATTTCAGTTGGTAATTTTACTTTTAATTCTTTCAAATAAAAACCCGTCCACATTTGCGGAGTTACCATGTTTGGATTTGTATAACCTGCAGGGAAAGCCATGCCGGGCGCATTTACCAATTCACTCATATCAACAGTTGCATTCACAACTTTGAAAGCCCAATCTTTCAATCCCTCCATCACAAAAGGCGTGATGTTTACTTGTGCGACAAAATTATGGATATCGGTTGTGTAAATTTGAAAACTTGCAGTTACAGTTGAATCAGGAGTTTCTTTCGGATCAGGTTTTAATTTTCCTTTGCTAAAAACAAAATAACCTTTTAAACTTATCGCTTTAAAACCATTACAATCCCACTCTACAAAATTCTGACCATCTGGTTTTATTTTTAACGTAACTGTACTATTTATTTTTATGGAATGTTCGCTAACAAGTAATAATCTTGCTTGATTCCCACCAACAACACCTTTTGGATTGAATTTTATGTTCACCGCTTCAAACGCTAATTTTTTATCAGTCCCTGGAAAATCAATTGCAGCGTATGCACTAAAATAGGCGCCTGAAGGTTTAAAGTTTACAGAATCAATCGCAACTATGTAACGTGCTTCGCCAATTTTTTTAATGATACCAAATGGGAGAACAACATTACTATCCGGAGTTAACTGATCAAGAAAATTATTCTTGGTTTCAACTTCATTCACCATCGAAATTACTTTATCGATCTTAGGATTAGAAGTTGAATCACTTTGGGAAAACGATAAACAATAGCTCAGCAACAATAGCAGAACAAATATTATTTTTTTTATGTTTACTGATCTTTTCATTAAAAACTATAATTTAATCCGACATTCCCTGTAAATTCATTAAAGCCAATTGCAGTTGCTATAACTTTCTTTTTCTGCAAATAATTTGCACTTATATTAAAACCCATTCTTCCCACTTTTTGATTTTTAAATTTCGGATTGAAGCCAAAGGTTAATCGGTGACTAAAAACTTCATTGGTCCTAATGGAATTCGTCAGCATTTGATTGTAAGAGGTACCAATTGAAATGCGCATTGTGTTTTTCAGAAATGCTTGTCCTAAATTTAAGTTTGGACCAAAATAAAAATTATCCATTCCGATGAGCTCATTGTAATTTACGTTTACACCGATGCTAATTGAAGTTTTTGTTTTTATAACAGAAATGTTGTGGGATAAATTCCCATTTACAATTCTCGAGGGTAATTTAATATTGGAAGTTGTTCCAAATAAACCGGGATCTGTAATAGCGCCTTGATTTTGTCCGGTAACCATATAATTAGCCGTAAGCATTATGCTTTGTTTCGTTTTTGTCTGACCAAAATTATAACCTGCACTCATCATTGAGTTTTGGGAAAGCTGATAAAAATTTAAAGTGTCTAAAGTGTTTTTGTAAAAAGGATCAACTTGCGGACGTTGTTTTGTAAATGTGCTGAAGTTGCTGTAAGAAGCCATTAAGTTCCAGTGTTTATTTGGCATGAAGTTCGCATTAAAAGATCCAACCCAGCGTTTTGTTGTTGCGAGTTTTGTATGATCGAGATTGTTTTTTTGCAATCCTGTGTTCAGAGATAAATTTAATTTCCCTTTCAATAGACCCAATGATGGCGCAATCGTAATATTCTCAAGATCATTGTTAAAATAATAAGCGCCGAGTGTTTTGTATTCGGGTTCTACTCTTTCATAGTTTAAATTAATCCCAAACGACTTTACATTATATCCGATGCTTGATTTAAATGCCCCGAAAAATTGTGAAGTAGCATTAGGTTTAAAAATTCCCGGCAAACGGTTTTTAGGCGGCGTGTTTACGTCAGAAGGAGAAGTAATATTTCTAGTTAAACCGGATAAAGCATATTCAGCTTCTAGTTTTATTTTTTTATAGAAAGTTGTGTGCCCGCCAATACTCACAACTGTATTTTCCATTGGAGTAACATTTGTGTTAACCGGAATAAATACTAAAGAAGTAGCTTCATCCTTCGCTGAGAAATAAATTAATTTAATACCATTTCCGTTCTTATCATAACCAACCGTAGCTCCATAACCCATTCGTTTGTAACTCATATTTACATCCGAATTATTTTCCGAATCAAACTCAACAGCTTTTTTCAACCTGCCATACATCGCCGCGAATTTGAAATTTTTAGGAGTTAACTCTACTCCACCACCTGTGAAAATATGTCCAGCCAATGTGTATTGCGAAAATTGCATGGATGTAATTCCAGCGTAACCTTTGATCCATTTATAAGTCGGATTAAAACTTTGAATATTGAAAGGTTGTGTGTATGCGACTTGATTATTACTATAATTAAATGTAAAAGGTAAGCTCACATCTAAAATATTCACACTAATATTTCCATTTAAAAACCAGGTGAAAGGCTGACGGCGATTAGGAATTCCATCAGCATTATAAAAAACTGAAGAGTAATTTAATCCGCCGCTTACTTTAACCATATCCTTCTTCCCAATCTTCTCAATGTTTTGAGAAAAGGATACAGATGCGAAAAACATCAATAGTATGTAAATCCGGCTTTTCATAAAAAGGCTGACTAAAATAACATTTCTTAATTAAAAAACAAGCAGGGAATTACCTGAAGAATAGAAATAAATATGGGTTCGATTTGGGCTGCTCCCAGGGACCTTTTGGACTAAAGGCCTCCCGTAAAGCGCTTCAACCCTAGGCTTAAATCTCGAGCGGAAATATCCCCAATAGAAATGGGTTTTAACCTTACCTTATTCATAATATGTATAAGGTATCGCAAATTGCGATACCTTAAAGCACCTTGGTTTTATTAGCATTTTTATAACCGATCCTTGGCCTTTCTTCTTCATTCCGTATGAATTGTTTTACATACCTGAAAAGTAATTCAACTCTTTCATCCTGGTTCGTTACTTTTTTCTCTATTTGTTCTATTTTGGAGATAAGCTTTTTATGAGTCAAAAGAACCTCACGCATTTTTACGAAAACCTCAATTATCCTAATACTCATTTTTATTGCCCTATCATTTTTTAGAACATTAGCGAGCATTAACACACCATGTTCAGTAAAAGCATAAGGCATGGAGCCACCGAGGAACTGAACTGAAGGTATCGCATTTTGCGATACCATAGCTTTAACTTCTTTCGCTGTAAGTTGGAACATAAAATGCTTGGGAAACCTACCAATATTCCTTTTTACTTGCTCTCTTAATCTGATTGCTTTTACATCATATAAGGCTGCCAGATCTTTATCCAGCATTACCTTATTCCCTCTCAATAAATAAATTTTGCTAATAATAGCCTCACCCGGAATAATACTTCCTTTTTTCATAGTGATTTTTAGATCAAAAGTAAGCCGGGAATCTTTCTTTCCTTGCTATACTTTGTAGCAATCTGGATTTTGTTAAAAAATAAGGTATCGCATTTTGCGATACCTTAAAGGTTTATGAAAAGAAGAAAATAAATACCTGATTGATAAAGGTTACTCGTAATATGGATAATCTTTATCGAAATGATTGATCATAACAATGAAATGATACTCCCCTTTGCCGCCGAAAAAAGTAAATTCTACTTTTATTTTTTGGTTGTCCGCATTTTTCCACTTGGCTTCTAAAACATCGTAACCATAATGATGTTCTTTATAGGGATCCACGAATTTTTGCTTGCCTTCAGTTTCTTCATCAGGTTTGTCGTAGAGCTTTGTATAATCTTCTATGATCTCTTTTGTGGCTTTTAAACATTTTTTGAAATTAGCTTCACTTAGAACATCCACGTATTTACTGAATGACATAGAACTTAATTTTCCATCTGTAAAATTATATTCCCATGCATCAGCCAAGCCGTGAATGGTGTCGGCATTAACTAACGTAATTGTTTTTTCGTATTTACTTTCTATCGCGTTAGGAAATATTCTTTTTACTTCTTCTAAACTCATCCCTATTTTTGCTTTCGATTGGGCAAAAACACAAACGAAAGTAAATAGGGAAAATATGGTTAGGAGTTTTTTCATTTTCTATTTTTTTACAGAGCATTCTTCAATTAACCTCATCCGTCCCGCAAAGCGGGACACCTTCTCCTCATAGGAGAAGGAAAAATGCACGGTATTACTTCATATTCTCATATGTAGCATTCGGCTGTAATTTCAGATCAGCAAAAACTTTATCCATTGGTGCTGTTGGATATTTTCGTGATTTGAAATAAGTAAAATCTTCTTGCAAAATTTTGTCGAATGATTTACCGTCAGCTGTTTTTTTACTAATACATTTTTTGTAAGTTTCCAAAGCTTGTGGTATGCTTCCGAAAAACAAATAGGTATGTCCTAAATTAGCTTGCAAATTAATATCGTTCTCATCCATTTTTATTGCGTCTTTGAACAAGTTACTTGCTTTTCCGTAATTTTTGTTTTCCAATTCTTCCCATCCCTGATTTTTTAATCCTTCCAGTGTAGTTAGATCATTTGCGTTTTCTTTATTCAGATCTTCGTTGTTTGCCAAATGCACTTCGTTGCTGGTTTTTTTACCTTCCACACTTTTCATTCCATCTTTATACAAAGCAAAACGATCTACTTCACCTGCTTCGTTCTTTAAAAATTCTATTTTCATATCCGCAAATTCCCATAAGAATTTATTTTCTGATTCGGGATAAATATCATTTTTGCTTTGTCCACCCGAAGCCATTGCTACCAAATGATCGCCCTCTTTGTAAATAGTTAAATTAATATTTGCTGATACCTGATATTGTCCCACATAACTTTCTAATGTTCTTGCATCTAACTTAATTTTATTCTTGCTAACACTTGCAATAACTTTATCGGCTTTCACCAGCATTAAATTACAATTCAGGTTTACTTCTTCTCCCAGAACAATGCCTCCATCGCTCATGATCTCATAAGAACCAACAGCAAAATCACCGCGGTGAATTGTTCCTTTAATATTGAAAGCGTAAACTGTTTTGCCTGAATAATAATTGGTGACAGGTTTTGGCGCGCCTATCGCCGTTAATTTTACTTTTTTTGTAATGCCTTTCATGGTCATATCACCTTCCAGATCATAAGTTCCTTTAACTTTTCCGGGTTTGAAACTTGTAGATGAAAATTC
>JANYCL010000459.1 GCA_025360355.1 Sphingobacteriaceae bacterium | reverse complement strand
CTATCAATGGTATGATCGAAAAAATCTTTCGCCAGTTTAGTCATGGCAATTTCTGTTTTCGCAATGATCACAATGCCTGACGTGTTCTTATCAATGCGGTGAACAAGTCCCGGTCGTTCTAAACTTACATCTTGATCTATTCTTGTTTTGGATGTAGGTAAATTTTTAAAATGAAAAGCTAAAGCATTCACTAAAGTACCTCGGTAATTTCCGTAACCCGGATGAACAACCATGCCAGGTTTTTTATTTACGAGTGCGATGTATTCGTCTTCATAAACGATATCAATAGGAATATCTTCCGGCACAACTTCAACATCACGCGGCGGAACAGTTAATACAATTGAAATTTCGTCGAAAGGTTTTATTCTGTAATTTGATTTTACCGGTTTACCATTTACTAAAACACTTCCTGCAGTACAACAGTTTTGAATTTTTGTGCGTGTGGTATTGGAAATGCGGATCATGATAAATTTATCAATGCGCATCATCACCTGACCTTTATCTACTTTTATGTTGTGATGTTCGTAGAGTTCGGAATCTTCTGGTAGTTCATCCACCGGTTCGTTGCCTGGGTTCATGGCTTAACGGGAGATTATGAATTTTTGTGTGGAAATGGTATTGTTATTTTGTTTGAGAGCAACAAAATAAATTCCGGAAGCATATTCGTTTAAATTTACTTCGGTAGTAGTGTTCTCAACTTTAACTTCAAATAATTTATCGCCAACGATAGAATACAATTCAATTTTATAATTGTCAGAATTATTTAAGGAAGATGCAGAAATAAATAATTGATCGCTTGCCGGATTTGGATACACTTTAATAATTCCTTCTTTTTGTTTCTTAACTATCGGCTCGTTAATTCCAACAAGTGCACGGTTTTTTTCGCCCATTACCGGATGTATCATTAACGATCCGGGAATTGCAGATTGTTGCCAGAATCCAAACACATCATAATATAATTTTGTCATATGATTTAAATTCCTGTCGAACCCAACATACAAAGGCTGATTACTTACTTGTTGCATTCCGATGTAATAAGTTCCCGGACTTAATACCATTGGCGAAGTAAGAAAATAGCGCGGTATTTGATTATAACCAAAATTTAAATACACCGGTTTCACTGCACTGTCTTTTAATAACACAGTTCCGGGCTGATTACCGCCATCGGCCCAAACGTAAATGCGGAAAGTAGAATTTTTTATAAAATTTCCATCCGTAATGGGATCGAAAAAAATATCCAATGCCCGCAAAGTATCTGCCACATTTAATGTGTATTTGATCGCGTCTTTAGCACCGGTTGTTGCGTGGTAATAAGCACTCTCTGCACTTCCATCATCGTAAGCATAATAATTACTGAATTCTATTTTCTGGAGAATGGTATCGTTGTATTTCCAAACATCAGGGGTTGTATTTACAATGTGCTTAATATAAAAAATAGTGTCTTTGGTAAGCGGACTCACGGTAAGCGTATAATTCAAAGGCGGATTTCTGTGGGTCATCACGGAATCCCAACCGCGTGTACAAAATGGATTTACGTTACTAGTGTTACCGTTGCCTGTACCATACGAAGAAAGAGGCGCCATAACCGAATTATAAATTATGTATTCGTAATTTGTATTTTTTACAACACCGACATTATTATTACGGACGAAGTTCGTGAAACTTGTATCCATTTCGCTTGCGTTATATTGGTAATAAGGCATGGCGGTATATTTTTTCAAAATGTTTCGCGGCATATATCCAAACGTAAGATCATTATAACTTGTATCTGTTTTATAATGATTTATTTTTAAGTCGATATAATCAAGATGCCAGTGATCAACGCTTCCTGCACCTGTTGCTCTGTTCCTGAAACGAAACTGGAAATATGTATGAAAATAAGCTGTGTCCTTAATTCTAACAAAACCTTTTTTAAAGACGGTATCGTTAGCGGGCGGACTGTTATTCCCACGGATACCCCAAGCTTTATTCCAACCGCCGGTTACTATTACGTTAGTACCGGAGATGGTTGTTTGAAGCGGTTTAAAAAATTCTAAAACTAAGGAATCATTAGCAGAAGGATTTTCACCAAAACCTCTTGCCTGATATAAAAACGAAATACCAAGACTATCTGCAGGTGAATAAAAATAAGTTTTTTTCGGATTTGAATATAGATTAATTGGTCGTGATGTAAGTGCATCGGCCATACCTGAAGTTATTGTTGTAGCAGCGATATTGTAGGGATAACCTCTTTTATCTAGACCATCAAAAGTTGCAACACCAATACTTGGCGGTGCAATAGCGAAACCTGTATTTACATAAACAGATGAATCTAACCAATGCTTAACCGTAGGATAACACGAATTTGGAGCATAATAAAAATCTTCGAAAAAAGGAAGAGTATCATTTTTGACAAGGATTTTTTCTTGCTGAGAATTTTGATCTGGAGAATTTTGTGGGTTCCTGTAAATTAAATTAATGTTACCGCCCAATGGTTTTAAATATTCCTGTGCTGATGCATCAAGTGATACACACAACATTAAAACAAAAACTATTTTACAGATCAATTTCATTTTTTATTCTCCGTCAAAATTTGTGCCTCCAGACTTTGCTGATGTATCGGAAGAAGCAGCAACAAAACGATCTTTTCTTCCGATGGTCAGATCTATTACTGTTCCTTTTTTTACATTCGTTCCGGGTTCAACGGCTTTGCCTTTTATAAATTGTCCTAATACACAACCGTTACAATCTCCTGCTACCTGCGTGATCTTTCCTATTTTAAAACCATAACTCTCCAACATCAAAATGGCCTGCCTTTCGCTTCTGTCGATTAGCTTTGGCATGAGCATTTGCGGGGGTAACATACCTGTAACGTATAAATAGATAATTCTATTGCGTTTAACCTGTGTTTTTGTTTCAGGATCTTGTCTTATTACCAAGCCCGGTTTTTCTTTTGGGGCGTAAATGCTGTCAATGATCACATAACGAACGTCTTTTCCATCAATAAAACCATTCAACTCAGCAATTGTTTTGCCTTTAAAATCGGGAACCTCCACTGATTCGCCATGTTGGGTATAAGAGTTAAGCATTTTGACTAGGACCCATAGGGTTATGATAATGGTTATTGTAGCTAATCCAAAATGAATGAAAAATTGTTTCGATTTTAAAAAGCTAAAAAATCCCTTCATGGTGTAATAAGCTTAAAGATACTTATTTCTTTTTTTTATTGGGATGTTTTATGATTTTTTACGATTGTTCAGCTCATCGCGGATACGGGAGGCTGTTTCATATTGTTCATCATCAATGGCAGTTTGAAGAAGGTTTTTTAATTCTTCTGTACTTTTGCTTTGTAAACTGCCATCTTTAACAACTTCTTCGCCTTCGCCTTTCACTTCAACATCTGCTTCAACACTGCTTGTAATACCTGCAGCTTCATCATCCAATACAATACCTGCAGATTTTAAAATAAATTCGTAAGTGAAAATTGGACAATTAAACCTTACCGCTAATGCAATAGCATCGCTGGTGCGGGCGTCAATTTCTACATCTTTAGTTCCGTCATTGCAAACTAGTTTCGCGTAAAAAATACCTTCTACTAAATTGTAAATAAGAACTTCATTCACGTTTATATCGAATGTTTCGGAAAAAGTTTTAAAAAGATCGTGAGTTAACGGGCGGCTTGGTGTCATTTTTTCTAACTCAATGGCAATCGCCTGAGCTTCGAAACCGCCAATAATAATAGGCAAACGTCGGGTGCCAGCGCTCTCACCTAAAACAAGAGCATATGCCCCTGATTGGGTTTGGCTGTATGATAAACCAACAATTTCTAATCTTACTTTTTTCATTCCCATAGGAGCATCTAATTTACAAAAAAAGCGAGATTAATTTTGGTTAGCTTTTAACTTTTTTACGGCCTCTATTAACTTCGGTACTATGGCAAAGGCATCACCAAGAACTCCATAATCTGCCGATTTAAAGAACGGCGCATCTTTATCATTATTAATTACAACAATTGTTTTACTTCCGTTAACACCTGCTAAATGCTGGATAGCTCCGGAAATACCAATGGCAATATATAAATTCGGACGGATTGCAATACCCGTTTGTCCAACATGTTCGTGATGCGGGCGCCAGTGCATATCGGCAACCGGGCGTGAACATGCAGTTGTAGCATTCAATACTTTTGCAAGTTCTTCAACCATTCCCCAATTTTCAGGACCTTTTAAACCACGACCTGCGCTAACTACTAATTCTGCTTCAGGTAATGGGATCATGTTGCCAACGTTATCTGATTTTTGTTCTTTAACAACAATTTTTGATTTCACTGAACTAAGATCAACTGTAAATTCTGCAACTGTTGCAGCATTAGATCCTAACTTAACAGGATATGAATTAGGTAAAATAGAAATAACTTTCACATCGCTGTGAATTGTATAAATAGCAGTGGCTTTACCTGAGAAAACATTTTTCTTTACATCTAAAGAATTTCCATTCACGCTTGGATAATCAACAGCACCTGCAACAAATCCTGCTTTTAATTTCGCAGCTAAACGCGGTGCAATTGATTTACCCATGATATCAAAAGCAAATACAATTACTTTTGCACCTTCAGCTTTTGCAGCTTGTTCGACAGCAGCACAAATTAACATGCTGTCTAAATTTTTTAAAGCATCATTTTTTACAGAAAGAATTTTTTTTGCTCCTGCTTTTCCAATTTCTTCCAATTGTGCAGCATCAGCATTAATTGCAATTGCCGTAACCGTAGAACCTGTAAGTTCTGCAACTTTTGTTCCGTAGTTAACAGCTTCCAAAGAAGCTTTCTTAACTTTTCCTTTATTTATTTCTGTGTAAACTAATACTGACATATAATATTTTTTTGTCTTTTAAATCTCTTTTATCCCTTTAGTCTCTTCTGTCTTTTTTAAATCACCTTTGCTTCAGTGTGTAATAAATTCACCAGTTCATCCATATTATTTTCATCTATCATCTTGCAAGTTGTTCTTCCTGCTGATAAAGTATAGGATTTTATGCTTGTTAATTTTTCTGCATTGGTTGCAGGCATAACAGTTAAAGGTTTTGTGCGTGCGCCCATAATTCCTTTCATGTTCGGGATGCGTTGTTCTGCCATTCCTTTTGCACATGAGATCACCATTGGTAATTCACATTCTACAACTTGTGTTCCGCCATCAATATCATGTTCAAGGGTGGCTGTATTTCCATTAATATCTAATTTAGTGGCCAATGAAACAAAAGGAAGATCCATAAAACCTGCGATCATTGCGCCAACTGATGAACCATTGTAACTTATCGTTTCTTTTCCTGCCATTACCAGATCGTAACCATTGGTTTTTGCATAAGAAGCAATTTGTTCTGCAACAAAATATGCATCCGGACCTTCAGCATCAATGCGGACACCATCATCAGCACCCAAAGCAAAACCTTTCCGAATCGTAGCATCACTTTCAGCTAAACCAACATGAATAATAGTTACTTTTTCTGCTTTTCCTGCTTCCTTTAATTCAAGGGCACGGACAAGAGCATACCACTCATCGTAAGGATTAATTATAAACTGAACACCCGCGGTGTTAAACTTTGTATCGTTATCGCTGAACCCTATTTTGGTGGTGGTATCAGGAACATTACTTATGGCTACTAGTATCTTCATTTTATGGCCTAAAAATAGGTTCGCAAAGTTAAAAATTTAGGCCGTTCAGCAAAAAAAAGTTTAAGCCTAGTTTTCCTTTGATTTTAACCGAAAAACTCTAATTTTGTTGCACGTAAATTGTACCTATGAGAGTTATAGAATTTCGTGAAGCCCTGAGAGAAGCCTTAAGTGAAGAAATGCGCCGTGATCCGAACGTTTTTTTAATAGGCGAAGAGGTAGCCGAATACAATGGTGCCTACAAAGTTAGTAAAGGAATGCTCGCCGAATTTGGCGAAAAAAGGGTAATTGATACCCCAATTGCCGAGCTTGGTTTTACAGGAATAAGCATAGGAGCGGCCATGAATGGCTTAAGGCCCGTTGTAGAATTCATGACGTTTAATTTCTCCTTAGTTGCTATTGATCAGATCATAAATTCAGCCGCGAAAATTTTAAGCATGAGCGGCGGACAGTATAGTGCCCCAATTGTATTCCGCGGAGCAACTGCGAGTGCCGGTATGTTAAGTTCTCAGCATTCACAAGCTTTCGAAAATTGGTATGCAAATTGTCCGGGTTTAAAAGTTGTTGTGCCCAGCAATTGTTACGATGCAAAAGGTTTATTAAAAACTGCGATCCGCGATAATGATCCAGTAATTTTTATGGAGAGTGAGCAGATGTATGGTGATAAAGGTGAAGTTCCTGAAGAAGAATATTTGATCCCGCTTGGTGTAGCCGATATAAAAAAACCGGGAAGCGATGTAACCATTGTTTCATTTGGAAAGATAATGAAAGTAGCTTTGGCTGCTGCCGCAGAATTAGAAAAAGAAAGTATAAGTGTTGAGGTTATCGATCTGAGAACTGTTCGTCCAATTGATTATGACACCATAATTGAATCGGTTAAAAAAACAAACCGTTTGGTAATTGTTGAAGAAGCCTGGCCATTAGGAAGTATATCCAGCGAAATAACTTTTAACGTTCAAAAAAATGCTTTCGATCATTTAGATGCCCCAATACGTCGTGTAACTTGCGCAGATGTTCCGTTGCCTTATGCACCAACTTTAATTGAAGCATCTTTGCCAAATGCAAAAAGGGTAATCCAAGCTGTAAAAGATGTAATGTACCGCTCGTAATGGAGGTTGTAGCTTCAGAAAAAAAAATGGTCTCTTTCGATAATACACAAATTGCATTTATCTCTAAAAGCAATTTCGATCTAAAAAAATCTTATTTTTTATTTAAATTAATGAGCAAGCCCATGCTGGTAAAGTATGGCGGAGGTTTAGCGCCATTAGGTTTAAAATTAGGATTCAAGTCACTTATAAAAAACACAATTTTCAAACAGTTTGTCGGAGGTGAAAACATTACAGATTGCGCAAAAGCTATTGAGCAGTTAGGAAAATATAATATCGGGACTATTTTAGATTATAGTGTTGAAGGAAAAGAAAGCGAAACCGATTTTGATCACTGCTGTAAAGAAACAATTGAAACCATTCACCGCGCTAACGGCGATAAAAACATTCCATTCTGCGTATTTAAGGTTACCGGCTTAGCACGTTTTGATCTGTTGG
>JANYCL010000457.1 GCA_025360355.1 Sphingobacteriaceae bacterium | reverse complement strand
CTGCTTAATCGTCCTGTAACAGCAACAACCTGGTTAAAGGATGTGTGCAGACGGTTAGTAATTTTACTTACCATATCAGGAAGCGCATCTACGTAAGTGCTTTTTAATTTTACGAGTTCGCGGTAATCTAAAATTTTGGAGACGATAGGATGTTTTCCCTCGAGTTTCGCTAAAATATCTTCGCCGGTGGCGTATTGTCCTGTTTTAGTTTTTTTAGGATTCTCAACGATCTTTAAATATTCAAATAAAATTTCTCCTACTTGTTTTGGCGATGAGATATTGAATTTTGTTCCCGCTAAGGCTTGTATCTCCGCATCAACTTTTGTAATGTCATCGGCTAGTTGTGTTGAGAAGTCGCGCAAATTTTTTACATCGAGGTTAATACCTTCGCGTTCCATGTCGCCCAAAACTTTAATTAAAGGTAATTCAACTTCATTAAATAATTTTTCTGTTTCTGTTTCTTTTAATTTGGGAGTAAAAATATCTTTAAGCTGATAAGTAACATCAGCATCTTCGCCAGCGTATTCTTTTATCGCTTCAATTGGCGCATCACGCATGCTGGTTTGGTTCTTGCCTTTTTTACCAATGAGAGTTTCAATACTAACAGGCGAATAATTTAAATAAGTTTCTGCCAGCACATTCATGTTATGACGCATATCGGGCTGAATTAAAAAATGCGCCACCATCGTATCCCAGAATTTATTTTTGATAATGACATTATAGTTTTTTAAAACCTGGTAATCGTATTTTATGTTTTGCCCGATGAGTATTTTATTTTCATCTTCAAAAACAGGACGTAATTTTTCAACGATTGCCTGAGCTTTTTCTTTTTCAGGTGGAATAGGAACGTAATAAGCTTCGCGCGATTTAACAGCGAAAGATAAACCAACTAATTCCGCTTCAAGCGTATCTAATCCTGTTGTTTCCGAATCGTAACAATACTCAGTGTGTTTATTGAGAACAGAAATAAGATCAGCCAATTTTTTATCATCATCCACTAAAATATAATTGTGAGTGGTATCGGCGATGGTATTATAAACGTGTTCTTCTTCTGTTTCTCCATTTCCATTGGAGGAAGTTCCGTTTTGGTCGTGAAAAAAAGTTGCGGTGCTGAATAGATCAGTTTGATTACCGGATTGAGATTTTGCTTTGTAAGTAGTTTCAGACGCACCAACAACTTCTGTCGCTAATTTTTCAGTACCGCCAATATCTTCTCCTAATAAATTTTGTGCAATGCGTCGGAATTCTAATTCTTTGAATAATTCTTTTAAGGCATCTTTGTTTAAGTCTTTACGAATTAATTTCTCCGCCTCAAATTCAATTGGACAATCTAAAATAATTGTCGCAAGCCATTTTGATTGTAGAGCCTTATCCTGATTAGCTTCAACTTTTTCTTTTAATTTGCCTTTTAATTTATCGGTGTTCTTGTATAAATTTTCAATGCTGCCGAATTCTTTTACTAATTTGATAGCAGTTACTTCACCAACACCGGGAATACCGGGAATATTATCGGCAGTATCTCCCATCAATCCTAAAATATCAATAAGCTCATTTACATTGCGGATATCCCATTTTTTGCAAACTTCTTCTACTCCTAAAATTTCAGCGCCGTTACCTAAGCGCGCCGGTTTGTAAATAAAAGTATTTGAATCTACAAGCTGACCGAAATCTTTATCGGGCGTCATCATGTAAGTGGTGTAACCTAAAGTTTCTGCTTTGCGAGCGAGAGTTCCAATAACATCATCAGCTTCGTAACCTGGTAAACCAATTGTTTGAATATTGAAACCATGAACAAGATCCATAATAAGCGGAATGCTTTTGCGGAGATCATCAGGCATTTCTTCGCGATGTGCTTTGTACGCTTCAAATTGAGTATGACGTTCAGTTGGTTCTTCAGTATCAAACACAACAGCGATGTGCGTTGGTTTTTCTTTATTTAGAATTTCGAGAAGCGTATTGGTAAATCCAAAAATGGCGGAAGTATTAAATCCTTTCGAATTGATGCGCGGATTAGAGCTGAATGCAAAATACGCACGGTAAATAAGCGCGAAGGCATCGAGTAAAAATAATTTCTTGTCGGTATCTTTTGTGATCATAGTTCAATTATAAAAAAATTATTTTGTTTTGGCCCAGTCGTTGTATTGATTTACAAGTTCAACAACTTTTTCAATTTCAAATTTTTTGTCTTCAGCGTTGGCTAAAATATCAGGATTATCTTTCATTAATTCGCCTAATTGTTTTTTGAATTTGTTTTCTTTTAGTTTAGCATATTCAGTATCCTCTTTTTTAGCGAGGTAATATTCTGTTTTTTGAGAAATTTCATTCATTTGCTGCGTTTCGTACATGGTTTCAAATAACATGATGTGGCCGCGCGACAAAACTTTATAGAATGTAGGTTCGCCTTCATATTTTGATGTGACAAAATGTTTGTTATCGAAACCGTAACCTTTTACTTTATCGGGTTTATAATTTTTCTGAACGCCGGAAGCATCTTTAAAAAATACTTTAGAATAATTATCAAATTCTTTTTTCGGATTCATTTTAATTTCTCCTTTTAAAGTATCGCCGGTCATGTTGATCATATATCCTTTTACAAAAGTTATTTGCGAAAACGAAATGCAAAAAGAAAGTAATAGGGCAGAGGTTAGAACAATTTTTTTCATTGGTAAATTTAGTTTAATCCTTCGTCAAGCTCAGGACCCATAAAGAAAACGAAATTATTCCTCCTTAAAAAGGGCTGTTAGTAAGTAGGTAAAATTTAAAGAAAAAGCGCCTTCCATTTTAAGATAGAAGCCGCTTGATTTAGAATAGATTAGAGAGATTAATTATCGGGAGCCCCCATATTGACCCATTTTGTAATTTTTTTAATTTCGCAAGAGGTAAGTTTTTGGCCGCTTTTTGGCATGTTTGAAGCATTGCCATCCCAAGTCATAGAGCTTAAAAATTTACCTGTAGAGGCGCAGTAATTTACCCCTCCCCAAAAGTCAAGCAAAATACCATCGGCGCTATTAGAACTATGACAAGAATTATTATTAGCACCACAACTCGCAGCAATAATGGGCGCAATATCTATTGAGTAAGAAATAACGGCATTGGTAGTATCGCAAGCAACAGCATCCGGATTGTTTTTATCAAAACTCTCCTGCAGTTTACCAACTTTGTTTGTACAATAACTACAAACGATCGCGGTGAATACTATGAGAATGCTCTTCTTCATAAAACTTATTATTGTTTAATAATGAGTTTGCTTATTTCGGCTTGTCCGTTATTAGTTCTTAAAAAATAAAAGCCTTTTGCTAATTCAGTAATTTCAAGTGTTACTGAATTTTTTCCTGATGAAAAACTTTTTGGATCGATCTGCTTCACTAATTTTCCCTGTACATCGTAAAAACTAAATGTTAAGGATGTTTGTTGTTTCAAAATAAAATCAACCGTTACTTTATCTGTTGTAGGGTTTGGATAGTAACTGAAGTTTTCAGATTGTAATTCAGAATTATTTATTCCTAATGCAGTGGCGGTTGAAATTCCGCTTATGTTAACAGTTTTATTTGAAGCGCCTAATGTAGATGCAACAACTTGTCCGGTGTGAGTTCCTGCAGCAGCAGGATTATACCTAACGTACATTTTCCAATTCGGGATCGTGTAAGGTCCAGTGAGTGTTAAAGTATATGATGAGTTATAACTGTTAACACGGTTATTCGAAAGCTGAAAATTAGGCGATGCTGTGAATACAACATTATCAACGATGTTATTAAGAGAAACCAGAAAACTGTCGATAGTTGATGGCGTACCTACAACTGTTGTAAACTGCGTGATCGTAGCCGGACTTGGATTTCCTAAAGAAGGAGTTACCACTGCGCCCGTTACTTGTTTCACTATAGAAGTTGCTCCTGTACTTGAAATAGTAACGGATTGGGTTGTGCTTCCTGCTAACAAAGGATTGTATCTTACATATACAGATGTAGTATTTACAGATCCGCTAACCGCAGTTAAAGTTAATGCTGTTGTTGCAAAACCACTTGAAGAACTGTATGATAATTCAAATGGTGAAGGAACTGATACAACTATGTTATTGGTAAGAGCTAATCCTGCAACATCAAAAGTTTTAGCATTAGATGGGGTTGCAGCAATTGTGCGCAAAGCAGTTGTATTTGCAATGGAGCTTAAAATTAGTGGAGAAGCTACAGGAGAAACAGGCGTTGCTATTTGAGTTCCGTTATAAACATTATCTGCGGCATCTTCTTTTGCATCTCCATTTGCAGCCACTCCATCATAGAAAAATTTAATTGGCCCAACATTTGTTGCAGGAGCAGTCCAATTAAATTTAAATATAGCAGGATTAGAAGTTGTGGGCATTCCACCAACAGGATTATTTAATCCATTATGTGTAATGTAATTTTTTGTACTAAAAATTGGAGTTCCCGTATGCGTGTGAATTGCATCCGTAACAACAAAACTACCGGCACCGGCGCTTCCAAGATTTACACCTAGACAACTAAAACCAAATAAAGTACATGTTGGTTGTGTTAGCATCACCGTGAAATTATAAGTTGCACCTGGTGTATAAACCCAACCAGGCATATTACTGGTAATTGAAATACTTCCGGTACCCATGTTATCCATTAGTCCGCCCGTTGAACCGCTACCATTACCATAGCCATGGCAATTGGATTGTGAACATGTGTTTTCTGAGGGTGCGCCTGAGTTACCTAATTTTCCTGTTGAATCAGATATTGCAACTTTAAAAACTCCAATAAATAAAATTAAAAGAGTAACGCTTAATAGAAATGTAAATTTTGTTTTCATCGGATCATGGTTTAATAATAAGATGAAGAAAAAGCGGCAAAGGTTGCCTGACCTTAAATAAAAAGCATAACTAATTGAGAAAGAATAAACTAAATTAGGCTAATGAAGACGCGAAAATAAAAATATTCAAGAGAAATGATCGATTTTATTCCTCGTTATAGATCACCTCAGCAAGGGTTTGTCCAACCGCTTTCAGAGTGTTTTTATCAATGGTATTGATGTCATCAGTAGATCTGTGATGATGCTCAAAAAATTCATTGGTTAAATAATTGTAATGGAGAATGTCAACACATGGAATTTGCGCGATCTTGTTTACTGGTACGTGATCGTCGGTCATATCTCCTGTTGTTTCATTCACAAAATAATTAGCATAACCAATTTTTGCGGCTGTAGACCAGATCTTTGTCACTACATCATTTGCATTAAATACTGATTCGCCTTCCTTAGGAAAAACTGCATCTTTCGCGCCGACCATATCTAACAAAATACCATATTTAGCTTTGTAATTTGCTTTGTGTAAATGATTCGCCCAATAAACAGAACCTAAACACCAGCTGTATTGATCCCCGTTATCACCATAATCTTCTAAGTCAAATAAGATAATATCAATGCCAACAGTCGGCGACTTTTGTTTTATAAGACGTGCCACTTCCATTAACACGCCCGCACCACTTGCACCATCATTAACACCAGGACAAGGTTTTGTTTTGTTGGTAGGAATTGGATCTTTATCACAGAAAGGACGACTATCATAATGTGCACATAACAGAACGCGTGTTTTAGCTTGAGGATTGAAAGTTGCAATTACATTATCGATGCGCCACAATTTTCCGTCGTAAGTATTCATACTTCCTCCTTGCACTTTTACGTCAGCACCTTGTGTTTTAAAAAATTTCTCGTAATACGCTACAGCTTTATCATGCGCTTTACTTCCCGGTGTGCGCGGACCCATATCCGCTTGTGCTTTTATATAAGCAAATGCAGAATCGGAATTAAAATCCGGCGGAACAACATGCGCTTTTGAAACAACAGTGTTTGTATTTGCAGTTGTGATATCAATAGGCTTTGTGGTATTGTCGGTTGTTGTTTTATCGTTTCCGCAAGAAAACACCAATAAAGAAATTGTTACAATTAAAAGAGTTCCGGTTTTTTCAACACAGAGATCACAGAGGTTTTTGAGTTTCACAGAGATTTTATTTTTAAATTTTTTCATTGTCAAATTGCCAAATCGTCGATCCCGATAGCTATCGGGAGTCACATTAAATTGACCAAGTTGCTCCATCTTTACTATCTTTCACTTGTATTCCTGCTTCTGTTAATTTATTGCGGATCTCATCGGAAGTAGCAAAATCTTTATTTGCTTTTACTTTAGCGCGGAGATCTAAAACCAATTGCATTACTTTTTCGAGCGCTGCATTGGATTTTCCACTTTCTTCATCAGATCTTAATCCCATCACATCAAACACAAAATTTTTATAAATGCGTTTTAAAGTATCTATGTCGTTTTGAGTAAGCGTTACTTTTTTATCGTAAGCTGAATTAATAATTCGCACTGCTTCAAATAAATTAGCAATTAAAATGGGCGTATTAAAATCATCATCCATTGCTGCGTAACATTTCTTTTCGAGTTCAGAAATATTTTCGGATGAAGTAGGGGATGCGGAAATATTTTGCAAAGTTTTAAAACTTTCCATTAAACGGTTAAATGCTTTTTCAGAACCTTGTAAAGCTTCATCACTAAAATCCAAAGTGCTGCTATAATGTGTTTGCATCATGAAAAATTTTACCGCCATTGGATTATACGCTTTCGATAAAAGTGCATGATCGCCTGTCAACAATTCCATTGGTAAAAAACTGTTTCCTAAACTTTTGCTCATGCGTTGTCCGTTCACCGTTAGCATGTTTGTATGCAGCCAATATTTAGCAGGACTTTTTCCGCAGTAAGCAATGTTCTGTGCAATTTCGTTGGTATGATGTGTAGCTTGCAGATCCATTCCGCCACCGTGCAGATCAAATTGTTCTCCCAAATATTTTGTGCTCATTGCAGAACATTCAATATGCCAGCCCGGGAAACCAACTCCCCAAGGACTCGGCCATTTCATTAAATGTTCAGGTTTAGCTTTTATCCATAAGGCGAAATCCAATCTTCCTTTTTTCTCATCTTGCCCGTCGAGTTCGCGCGTGCCCTCCAAAAGATCTTCCAATTTACGGTTGGTGAGTTCAGTATAATTATTTGTCTTAGAGTATTTTTCTACATCAAAATAAACCGTGCCGTTAATTTCGTAAGCAAATTTATTTTCAATTATTTTTTTGGTGATCTCTTGTTGTTCAATGATGTGACCGGTTGCTGTTGGTTCAATGTTCGGCGGCATCGTGTTAAAGAGATTCATGATGTCGCGGAAACCAACGGTGTACTTTTGTACAATTTCCATTGGTTCAACCTGCATTAGTTTTGCTTTCTTCGCGAATTTGTCATCGCCTTCATCACGATCGCCTTCTAAATGTCCTGCATCTGTTATATTACGCACGTAACGCACTTTATAACCTAAGTGGACTAAAT
>JANYCL010000455.1 GCA_025360355.1 Sphingobacteriaceae bacterium | reverse complement strand
TAGCCATTGTAAGATTTACTGCAAAAAACGCAACGAATCCAACAAAGATTAAATCTGGAAAATCGAGTTACGATTCTGCAAAATTTGAAAATTTAGTAAGTTCTTTTATAGCGTCTATGGAATTTATTTTTGATTGGGATTGGGAACACACGAAGTCGTGTTTAACTGAGGAATCGATAGATAGCTTCATTTCGCCTTCCGGTAATTTTTTAAATCCTAATGTAAAAAACGAAGGAAATAATTGGGCTAATAGAGTGGGATTCCTTAATAGTTATAGAAATCTTCGAGATTTTGTGAACGAAAATAATATCCAAATAACGGAACCTTTTCCTGACAATAGTGACTTACCTTTTTAATGAAGGTTATAGCCCGTTAGCGCGGTCCCGATAGCTAAAGGGATGTAATCCGTGCACAAAAAAGGCCGCATCATCGACGCAGCCTTTTTAAATTGAAGAAGTGTTTTATTACTCTAAAATAATTTTCTTAGTGATCGATCTGCCGTCTTTAGTTTCAGTCTTCATGAAATAAAGTCCTTTTGCGAAAGATTGTATGTCAACTGTAATTGTTTTGTTGTTCAAATTAGAAAGGTTAAGCATTAATTCTCCTGTAACATTATAAACTTTCACTGAACTTAAATTTTCACTTGCGCTTACCGTTACTAATCCTGTTGTTGGGTTAGGATATAAATTAATTGCGTCGCTTGCTTTTAGCTCGTTAATTCCTAATGGTGCAACAATTGTATTGGTTGTTTTGTTGGTTGCTACAGCTGAATTATAATCGAAATAAATATTAGCGCGGTTATAAATTTTTGTTCCAACAGCTAAACTTGGTTTCAGGTCTATTTTATATTGTACATAACCATGACTAGCAGGTTCATTAGTAATAGCAGGAAGTAAATTAATATTAGAGAATTTAAATTCCGCTACATTATTCACAACGTTTGACTGAACTTGTACCGGCGCACTTGATGATAGAACTTGCAAGCTGCTGAAATTAAGATTTGCATCAATGGTATCCATAATATTAACATTAATAGCTTTTCCTGTACCTAAGTTTTGAAACTCAATAGTATAAACAAGATCAGGCGTACTTGCTAAAATATCACCATTAGTAGCCATGCCGGGAGCTTCAGATGTTTTTGCATTTGGATCAAATGGTCCGCCATAAACATTACATCTGCTAAATGCATTATTTAAATTATTTCCATCCGATAATGGATAAATAATGGTTTTGATACAATACAAATTAAAGAGAACCGCATTCGTCGCTGTTATTGCTGTAAATTGGTGCAGACCGTTAGGAGCAGGACTGTTCCATACGATCGTATCTCCGGTTACAGCAGTAATAATAGAACTTGGCGCAGGTGTAGATCCAATTACATTTCCGAAACTCATTAAAGGCGGTAATGCTACTTTTAATGTTGTAGGATTAGGAATAACAGCACAAGCGCTGCCGGTTCTGTAATTGTACGCATTAATTGTAATAGTTCCGCCCGGTACTGCACCCGGACCAGGACTTGCACCTGTGAGAGTTAAGTATGTTGAGAAATCAGTAGCAGGTGCTGCAAATTCATTTAACGTTACATTAAATGTATAAGTAGATCCTGTTGTAACAGTTGTAACAGCTGTAGGCGAAGCGCAAGAAATACCATATCCACCATAAGGTGATGCACTCACTGTATAAGTTCCTATTGGTGCATTTACAGTATAATTTCCATTCGCGTCTGGCAGAACAAGAATTGTGTTAGTTGCGCTCGTTAAATTTAAATTCATGATATAACCCGGATAATATTCAGCCGGATCTTTAACGCAATTTGAATTACAATCAACAAAAGTACTACCGCTAAATTGTCCGCAATCGGCTACATAGAATACAGATTTCAGAACAGTTGTTGCAGTATAAGTCATACCAACCGGAGCTGATTCAACTGAAAAAGTATGATAGCCGGGTGATGGTGCAGGGAAGTTGTTTGCCGTATAAGTGAAACCCGCCATATATTGTCCGGCAGGACTATACCAAACCGAAACTGAACCTGTAGATAAGGCATAGGTTGAATAATTATTAACTGCACCGCCAACAAAAGAGTAAGTGTCAATTGCAACTCCGTCAACTTTGAAACTAATGTTGGTCTTTAAATTATTACAATTGTTTAAATTGTAAATGGTAAAAAGAAAAGGAATGCTAATATTTATAGGGGAATTATTACAGATGGACCCTAAAGCTGTATCTACAACTCCACCTGTTCTTGCTGTTGGATATAAAGTTGGATAAAGCGCGTTTGTATTTTGAAACTGAGAGGAGACATTGGTTACAAAAGCCTGGTTTAATGTAGAAGGTATTAAAGGAATATTTGTTATTGAAAATGTACTTCCTAACATTTCATTATTAGTAACAGTAATACCCGGTTGAATTAGATCCACTACATCATATGTTTCAGCGGTATAGTTATTAGCATTGCAGGAAGCAACATAGCCCCCGTGCAAGGCACCAGGACAATTACCATAAAAGGTACCGGTTCCATAAGTTGAGGAACAGGTAGCTTGTCCTCTTGCGGGAACTATATTATACGAATTATTAAGGTTTGGTTCACCGGCATCATGGATCAGGTTACTGTTATTGTCCACATAAAGATCAATGGTATAGCCAACTGATGTTTGTGCTTTAATAAATGTGGTTGAAAGGAGAAGGGCAGAAGCAAATAAAAATTGTTTAGGGCTGATTTTCATAAATTTTTGTTTTTTGGGATGTTTTTTTTGACAAACTTATGGTTTTATAACTAGCGCGAGAATGCAAATGAGCAAAAGGCAATTATTATTTAGTGTATAGATTTAGAAAGAGGAATGAATGAGTGAAGAGGACAGTTATTGAGTGAATGGTTTTTTTTATTTCTCAAATTTATAGGGAATGGCGTCTTCTGTTTCTACCAAGCGACAATCTTTTTTCTGCTGTTCACAAAATTATTTACGAATTCTTTTTCCAGTACTCAAATATAAAATAAATATTTTGAGTCTTTATCTCTTATGAAGATTTAATGTGAGCGTGTTTAAAAATTCCGTCCGGAGGTCCGCCAGGGCTTATGTCCCCTTGCGCCGGTTGTGGAACCGGCAACATCCGCCTTAGGCGGACCACCAAACAGAATTTTTGTTTTTGCTACTAGAAAAAAGCAAAAACAAGCAACAATACATTTCCCGTTACCGCAGCCAAGCCATGTACAATTGCCAGCCATTTTGGTATTGGTTTATGCGTAACGTCACGAACTAACATTGTAATGCCACCAAGTGCCGCAATAATAAATATTGTAACACTAGCCAACGGTCGCTGCGTTGTCCGTACACTATAATTAATCAAAAGTGCTAAACCAATTACCGCAAATATGCCTTGAACAATTGAAGCTGGATTGCAGCATAAATTGTTGTTATTTTTTTTTAAAAAAGATCTATAATTTATTTAACTCACCATTCTGAGTCTCTTCCTGTGAAGAGCAAAGCTTGTTGCAAAACAGAATGGTGAGACTAAACTAAACAATCTTAAATGTTATTGTATCTGACAATTAATACTGTAATCACCAAAAAAATCACTGCTTGTACTTGTGTTCGCGTTACAACGGTCTTCAGCACGCTTTCTGTCTTCTCTGTAAGTATAAGTAGAATAATCGTGTGTAGATGTACCGCTTCCGCTTGTGTAAGTTTTTGAACATTTACATACGTAATCTTTTTTACAAGATGTTGTTGATGTAGCTATGGCGATCAAAACTGCCACCGTTAAAATTAATTTTTTCATTTTGTTTTTCTTAAATTTTGTTTAACTAATTTGCATGGTACAAAGATGCTTTGATAGAGAATGCAAAATGTTACATAATTATTTCTTAAACTTATATCATTTTCACATGATAAATTTAGCCCTTAATTCAACGGACACTCCTCTTATAAGTTAAGGCAGGAATATCAACCGGTGAGAGCCGAAAATCGTAAGCTAAAAGCGGATTTGCCCACTTAAAAAGTTATTAGTAGCTTAGTTCCACGGAAAGAATTAACCCCTGTTACCTATGAAAGATCTAAAAACAACACTTGCCTCGTTATTTATTTTATTGAATACAATTTCGTTTTCTCAGGATGCTGAAGGTTGTAAAGATCATCCCATGTTTCCTACGCGCTTGCCAAACTATATAATAAGTGAATGTAAAAGTAATTTTGATGCTGCTGAGTTTAATCTTGTTGCAGGCGGATCCAATATCGTTACAAAGGAAGGAACAAAAACAGTTGTACGTTATGATTTTAATACCGAATCAGGAAAACAAAAACCAAGCTGCCTCCAAATTTTGAGAAATTACGAAGCAGCTGCAAAAAAAATTGGTGCAACAACTAATATGCTTCAGGCTGATGAAGGATTAGCAACTTTCAAAATTATGAAAAACGGAAAGGAAGCTGTTTGGATAAAAATTGCAACAGGTGGTAATGATAATAGTGATTTTTTCGAAGTTATTTCTGTACAGATGGAAGAAATGAAACAGGAAGTGACTTCCAACGATATATTTACTGCATTAAATACGGAAGGCCATATTGCATTGTACATTAATTTCGAAACAGGAAAATCAGACATCAAACCTGAATCACAAAAAATTGTTGAAGATATCGCAGCCATGCTCAAATCAAATTCCGGATTAAAAATTAGTATTGAAGGCTACACCGATAATGTTGGAACGCCCGCAGCAAATAAAACCCTTTCTGAAAACCGAGCAAAAGCTGTGATGAATGCAGTGATCGCAAAAGGAATTGATAAAGCCCGTTTAACAGCGAAAGGGTGGGGACAAGACAAATCAATTGCTGATAACAGTACCGACGATGGTAAAGCGAAGAATCGCAGAGTTGAGATAGTAAAAGTGCCTTAATATTTGTCGCAAAACAACAAAATGTTTATTTTTAGAGAATGAATTTAAGGGTTATTCTTGTCCTTTTACTTATAGTTCCTTTTTTCGCACAAGCACAAAAAGAACCAATAAAAGGAATGAACGAATGTAAATTGGTTCACGATAAAAAAACAAACCGCGAGTATTTTAAAGATCTTGAATATGAAGCTGAATTACCGGATGGCTTTAATGTTTTAGAATTTGTTAAGGCCAATTTCCGTCTCCCAAAGAAGAAATACAATCCAAAAGAAAAAATTAGTTTTGCTTACATAGTTGAAAAGGATGGCGTTGTATCGTTTTTGAAATTACTAACACTTACAACCGATAAAGAGATAGAAGACGAAGCAAAACGCATTACAGGTTTAATGCCAAAATGGTTAGCGGCGCGTTGCGGAAAAGATTACGTTGCTTCGATGCACGACATTTCTTTTTCAGTTGACTGGATGCATGAAACCTTATCAAGGTAAATTCTATTTAAAACTCATTAACCAGACTTCAGCTGCCCATTTGGTTTTAAAAAGTTTAGCGGGAACGATCGGCTTGTTAATTTTCACGAATAAATTACCCAGCAGCAATTGACCTAGTGTATGAATTACAAAAGCCTCAGCTTTAATAAAATCGGAATGCGACCCTGATCCAATGTAATCTCTAGCCTCTTTGCTTACACTGGTATATTCTTTCGGAAGATTTAATACTAAAACTTTTTTATCCCCTGCAATTTTTTTAATACACTCCAAATTTTGCTTTAGCGCTTCAACATCATATTCGAAGTCATTTTTACAATCTATTTCAACGATCCCGTCCGATCTTAAATAAATAACAGAATGACCATGATCGGCTACCAGAACCTTGGTAGAAAAGAGGTCTTTTTCTTTTTTATCTGTCATTTTAAACTTTATATTTATCTAAGTTAAGAAAATAATGTAATTTTACACTATGGGTGCGGCCATGTTTTTTTCATTGGGAATTATCATAATGCTTTGCGTTCCCATTATCTGTTATTTCTTCGCTAAAAGAGTAGGTCGCAGGCCTTGGCTGTGGTTTTGTATCACACTTATTTTACCCGGGATCTCAGCTATGATCCTATTTATTTTACCTGATCTAACTGAAACTGAAAAGAATTTAAATAAAGTTCTATGATGAATATAATCTTATCAATACACTGGATCTTAGCTGCTGCTATATGGTATTTCATAATGGGATTATTGCACGACGTTTATGTTATAAAAAATCACAAAGGTCCATACGACCGCGAACTGCTACGTTTATTAATGGATGGTCACGTGTTAATGTTATCCGGATTAATTTTAGGAGTTTGTTATCTGATGATGCTTAAAGGCATACCATACGCGCCTTTGATCTCTCTTATTGTTGGTATTGGCATGATCGTGTATTGCTGTATGATCTTTCCTTTCCTGAAATCATTTGTCACCATGTTCATTAGCGTCATGGTTATTTTGGTTGCTATCCGTTTAAATTGTGTAGAAATATAAATAATCCTTAATTTTAAAATAAATTAATTACCATGAAAAAAATAAAATTTATCTCAGCATTATCTTTACTTGCATTATTCGCATCAGCGCAAAACGGTGCTTTTTTCGAATATAAGATCACTTCTGCAAAAGGAATGAATGGCACTTCAGCAACTAAATTTTCTGAATACGGAACAATGTCAACTATGAACATGACTTCTGCAAAAATGCCTAGTGGTGGCATGACCATGACAACGCTTACGAAAAAAGATACTCCTGATATGTTTTACATGATAAATGATAAATCAAAAACATACAGTGAAATGAAAAAAGGAGCAAATGCTAATTCTAATAGCCATGAAGACAACGCAACATATACTGTAAAAAAAGTAGGTAACGAAACTATTAACGGTTACAAATGCGTT
>JANYCL010000409.1 GCA_025360355.1 Sphingobacteriaceae bacterium | reverse complement strand
ATATCTGTCGTCATAGTCACGGGTTCATCTATTCGCAGACCACAAATTTCTATACTAGGATTTTGAAGAGGATTTATCATTGAGAATGCAAATATATTAAAAATGTAAAACTGATTGGAATAAACCCAGATCGTCAAATGTTATTGGGGTTCTAATTGAATTTACATTAACCTTCTTCTTTTTAAGTGCATTTTGAGTTGCTTCCCCCATTGCAACAGCTTTTTGATTGACTCCGAATTTATTTTTTTCGAAAAATGCTTCTACGTTACTTGGACTTGTAAAGACAATTATTTCAGTGTCCTCAGAAATTTCAATACTATGTTTTAATGTTGCATACACCACTAAGTTTATCGCATTTTCTCTTTTTGGAAATTGCCATTGAATACTTTGCATGCTTTCACGGGCTACAGGAAACAAAACTTTTCCGGCACCAACTAATGAAGCAAATTGTTTTCCAACCAATTTTGTATCGGTGCTTTGTCCGATAAATTGTGCGCGGTGACCAAATGCGCGTAATTCATCAGCAGTCGCTTTACCGACGCAGCCCATTTTTACATTCTCTATTTTTGGTTTTTGTTCAAAAAAATATTTTACGGCATGCTTGCTGCTGAAAAATATCCAATCTGTTTTCGGTAACTCTTTAATTGTAATTTTTTTGAATTCGATCAAACTTTTTCCTTCAATGGAATAATTTACGCCTTTTAATGCCCGACTTAAATAATCTGTATCGCGGAGATTACGTGTGATAAAAACTTTTTTCGGTTTAGTTTTCTGTACATGTTCAACAATACGTTCAGGCAGATCACCTGTGTTATAGGTTTCAAAATATAATTGTTTGGGCTGCGTATTCCAGCTCTCAGCTATACTGATCCACATTTTAAATTTGTAACGGTCTTCATGATCCATTTCGTTTTCACAATAGGCACCTAATGGTAACAAACATCCGCCATCAAATAAATTTAAGATCCTGCGTTCGAGATTTGTTTTTATCAGAACATCAAGATCAGTTATTTTATCAATGATATCTAATAATTCATTATTACTTTCTTTTATTTGCCATGCTAAAACTCCTTGAGCCGGTGCAGGAACAAATTCATAAGGAGATAGTTTTTCCAAATGAAAATCATCAACATCAATTTCTAAACGAGAAACACCTGCAGCTGCAATTAAAATGGCATCGTATTCTTTATCAGCCAATTTTTTTATTCTTGTAGGGACATTTCCGCGAAGATCTTTTAATTCTACATCAGGACGGAATGCTAGTAATTGTGATTTACGTCTGGCGGATGATGTACCAACAATTGCATTTTCTTTTAATGAGAACTTCTTTTTGTCATCAACACAATTTTTTCTGATCAATAATAAATCTGATGGATCTTCGCGTAGGGAAACGCCAGCGATCATTAAACCATCCGGACTAACTGTTGGCAGATCTTTATGGGAATGCACAGCAAGATCAATTGTGCCTGCTAATAATTCTTCTTCAAGTTCTTTTGTAAAAAAACCTTTGCCTTCTAATTTATCAAAGCCGGTATTCCATTCTTGTGTACGATCGCCCGAGGTAGAAATAATTTTTAATTCTACTTCGCAACCCTGCTTCTCCAATAAATTTTTGGTATAATTAGCTTGCCAAATTGCTAATTCACTTCCCCGCGTTCCGATAATGATCTTCATTTCTGCTCCTTATTCAACAAAACGTCTTTAGCAGTTTTCATTGCTACAGCGTTGTATTTTTTCTCAACGTAACTCAATACTTTATCAAGTACTTCTTTGCTTTTATCATCGAGAGAATTTATTTCTTTTGAAAACACTTCATTAATGGCTAGATCTTTAATTGCTTTTACTTGTTTTGGTATTTCACCAAAAGCCAATTCAATTTTACGTTCGTTGTATAACGACTTAAATAGCTGAAGCT
Organism: Sphingobacteriaceae bacterium; assembly: GCA_025360355.1. Lineage (GTDB taxonomy): Bacteria > Bacteroidota > Bacteroidia > B-17B0 > Aurantibacillaceae > JAHEYG01. Next base: position 2,894 of record JANYCL010000409.1, on the reverse strand, counting down.
GGCTATTGATAATACTTTTACATTTATCAATTTCGTTGTGACGCAAAGCAAGATTTTTTTCAGCTTGTGTCTTTAATGAATTAATATTTATGTAATGGATATTGTTATTTTTTAAAACTTCATTATCAACATCAACAGGCAAGGCCAGATCAATAATTACTTTTTTATTTGCATCACCTGCTAAAAGTTGAGTGTAATTTTGGGCATTGATAATTGTTTCAGTTGCACCTGTGCAAGTAATTAAAACATCAAAACCCTTTTTGTAATTATTTAATTCTTTCAGATCAAAATATGCCGCATCTAATTGCGTTGCTAATTTTTCGGCATTACTTAATGTGCGATTAAAGATCGCGAAGTTGGCGTACTTATGTTTTTTTAAATAACCCGCCATTGTGGTATTGGTTTCCCCTGTTCCAATCATCACAATACGTGCATCATTTTTAATTCCAAGATCGCGGAGCTGACGATAAGCTAAGGAAACTATTGATACAGGATTTTTTGCAATTTCTGTATTGGTAAAAACATCTTTCGCTGCTTCGATAGTATGTTTAACAACCATGCGGATAAAATCTCCGGTTAAACCTAAAATATTACAAAACTCGTAGGCTTTACGAACTTGCGTAATGATCTCGCGCTCGCCAACTACTAAAGATTTTAAAGAAGACGCGACTTCAAAAACATGCAACACCGCATTTTCAGATTCATGAATTTCAACTGCATCAGCGAGAACGTCTATAATTGCTTCATCGATATTTGAATTTAGAGAAGTCAATATTTTTTTTACAATGACTTTATCAATTCTATTTTCAGCACAAACAAAAAATTCAACACGGTTACATGTGCTTAGCAACATTAATTCATCAAAACCGAAATTAGTTTTTAAAGTGCTTAAAAAAGTACTTTGAACCTCTTCACTCAAATGGAGTAATGCCAGTTTTTCGAGAGGTAAATTTTGATGGTTAAAAGATATGACTTTAAAGGTGCTCAATTGAATGCAAAGATGGCTAAATAAAGTGTTTTTTATGTCATAATAATGTCATAAAAACCCATTTAAAGGAATATAATCATTACTTATAATTGCTATTTTTACATCGATGAATTTTAAGTGTTTAAAGACATTTTACCTTGGTTTGTTTGTGCTGAATTTTTCAGTGATGCAATCGCAAAAGAATGATTTTGCGCGTCAATTTGAAAAGAACGAGTTTGACTTTTACAAGTTTGCAAACGAAAATAACGCCGACTCTGCATTCAAATATCTTGAAATTAGCAAGGTGCTTATCTCAAAACAGAATGATGAAAAAACCAAACATTTATATCTTTTACAAAAAGCCCATTATTATAACATAATAGATAATCTTGTTGAGGCCAATAAGAATTGCCGGCCGGCGTTTAATTATTTTAAAAAAGTTGGTGATAAACAGCATTTGTTAGAGTGTGTTTATTTAATGGTTGCTTATTATTATTTCAATTCTCAGTATGATTCAACAATAACTTATTGCGATACTTATTTGCCAATTGCATTAAAGGAGAAGGATACAAAAAGTGTTTCCGTTTTATATTTGATGAAGGGGCGTTGTCTTTCTCAAAAAGGAAAAGCAGATGAAGCGGCCACGCTTTTAAGGGAAGGGTTGGACTACTCCAAAACAAATAATAATATCTTAAACACTGTTCAATGTTTAGTAGCTTTATCCGGTATTTATCAGGAAATAAATACGAGTTTTTCTATTAACTATCTTAATCAAGCTCTCAAATATGAGAACCAGATCGGAAGAGAAACAAAAAATTCGCTTTATACTTCCTTTGGAAATGTTTACAGAAATATTGCTAAATACGATTCGGCACTTTATTACTATAATAAAAATCTTTCCCTGATAAATAAAAAAACTGATAAAGCGCCATATGGTGCAATGGTAGGAAATATTGGTAACGTGTATTTTGATATGGGTCGTTACGACGAAGCATTGGCCAGACAATTTGAATCACTCGAATATTTTAAGATGGCGAGCGATTCACTTGATATGGAAATTGCATATGGAACTATTGGCGATATATATCTGAAGAAAAATGATTATAAAGAAGCATTGAACTACTACCAAAGATCAACTTCAATGTCGGAGCGCCTTGGCTTTATTGAAGAGTTAATATATAATTATACCGGTTTGTATCAGTGCTACGAAAAGATGGGTAATTATCAGGAGGCGTATCGCACTTACAAATTATTTCATAAATACAATGACAGTTTACGGAATGTGGAAACAACCAAAAGACTTACCGAACAAGAATTAAATTATCGTTTCGGTGAACAAAAAAAACAAGAAGAAATTGTACAAAAAGCAAAAGATGAGCTTACAGCTGTACAAATTAAACACCAGAAACTAACAATATACGCAGGTTTTGGCGGCGGACTTATTCTAATTATTTTTTTAGTTGTATCGGTTAGAAATAGCAATATCCGTAAAAAAATAAATCAGCAATTGGAATTAAGTCATACTGAAATTAACAAACAAAAAAATATCATTGAAACTAAAAATCGTGAGATCACCGACAGTATAATGTATGCATCCCGCATACAGCAAGGAATTTTACCTGATAGCGCAGACCTAAAAAATTTATTACCAAATAGTATTTTATTTTACCGTCCGCGTGATATTGTGAGCGGCGATTTTTATTGGGTAAAACAATTAAAAGGAAGTTCTCAATTAGGTTTTGATGATATAGTTGGTGTTGTTGTTGCAGATTGTACAGGGCACGGTGTACCGGGAGCGTTCATGAGTTTTATTGGGAGTACTATTTTAAATCAAACACTCGGACATAAAAAAATTGAAACACCAGCAGATGCTTTAAATTATTTAAACAAACAGCTTCCTTTAACTTTACAAAGCAAAGTTAAAACC
>JANYCL010000431.1 GCA_025360355.1 Sphingobacteriaceae bacterium | reverse complement strand
GGAAGTCCAGCCCAGAGGTTTGTTGATGAGCAATATTTCGCCTTTATAAAAATCGTACATCAAACAATGCTTAACGGAACTTTCAATAAAAATAAAATTATTATTACTGCTCCTACAACAATACGATACCAGCCAAAACCTTTAAAACCATATTTATTCAATATCCCGATAAAAAATTTAATGGCCAAGATCGCTACAATAAAAGCTACAATGTTTCCAAAAATTAAAAGTGAAACTTCATCTTTATTTAAACTTAATCCGTCTTTATAAAAATCTAATAGTTTTTTTGCTGTTGCTGCAAACATGGTTGGAACCGCTAGGAAAAAAGAAAATTCAGCTGCATTCTTACGTGTTAATTTTTGCGACATCCCGCCGACGATCGTTGCACCACTACGACTAATTCCCGGGAATAAAGCAATGCATTGAAATGCGCCGATCTTTAATGCTTTTAAAAAAGTAATGTCTTCTTCTTTTTCCAAAGTATTTCCCGAAAACCATTTATCTACAAACAATAAAATTATTCCTCCTAAAAATAATGCAACTGCTACACCAAAAACATTTTCTAAAGCTGCGTCTACATAATCCCCTAATAAAAGTCCGGCAATTGCAGCTGGAATAAAAGCGACAATTAATTTCAGATAAAAATTTACCGACTTAAAAAATCTTTTGAAATAAATTACAACAACCGATAATATAGCTCCCAATTGAATTGCAACAGTAAATAATTTTACGAAAGGTGTTGCTTTTACGCCCAACAATGCAGTCGCTATCATCATGTGCCCTGTTGAAGAAACAGGCAAAAACTCTGTTATTCCTTCAATGAAAGCAATGAAAAAAGCATCTAAAAACGACATTGTTCTTTGGTATTATTTTGCGGATTCCTGTTTTTGTTTTGGTCTCCACATTATGGCCACAATAATGGTCACAAAACCCAATACACAAACCATTGGGGCAACCGTTATTCGTTGAGTATCGAAAATAGCGGGGTTAAAAACGTTAGGATCGTCACTTCCTCCTCCTATCATTAAGACATAACCTAACAAAATTAGCCCTAAACCAGCTAAAAAAAGTAAGTAGTTTTGTTTCGAAAAAGTTGATTTCATACCTCACAAATCTAAGAAAATTATTGGCTTAAACTACAAGGCTTTTACGTTAAAATTTCGTAATATTGCTATCTACATTTTACCCTTATTTGGGTACCATTTTTATGTCGAAAGTTGCATTAATTACAGGGGTTACGGGTCAGGATGGAGCTTACCTTGCCGAACTTTTATTAAATAAAGGTTATAATGTTCACGGGGTAAAGCGCCGTAGTTCATTGTTCAATACCGACCGTATTGACCACCTTTACCAGGATCTTCACGAGAAAAACGTGAATTTTAAATTGCATTATGGCGATCTAACCGATAGCACTAATCTTATTCGGATTGTTCAGGAAGTTCAGCCTGATGAAGTTTATAATTTAGCAGCGCAATCGCATGTTAAAGTAAGTTTTGAAACTCCGGAATATACTGCCAACTCTGATGCATTAGGCACCCTTCGTATTTTAGAAGCTATCCGCATTTTAGGTTTAGAGAAAAAAACACGTTTTTATCAAGCGGGCACTTCTGAAATGTTTGGTTTAGTTCAGGAAATACCACAAAAAGAAACTACTCCTTTTTATCCGCGCAGTCCGTATGGTGTTGCAAAGGTTTACGCATATTGGATAACTAAAAATTACCGCGAAGCTTATGGCATGTTTGCATGTAATGGAATTTTATTTAATCATGAAAGTCCTGTTAGAGGTGAAACTTTTGTAACCCGCAAAATTACACGCGCTGTTGCAAAAATAAGTTTAGGCATGCAGGAAAAATTATTTTTAGGAAACATGGATGCTGAACGCGATTGGGGACATGCACAAGATTATGTTGAAGGTATGTGGCTAATGATGCAGCAAAAAGAAGCGGATGATTTTGTTTTAGCAACAGGAATAAAAATATCAGTAAGAAAATTTGTTGAAATGTCCTTTGCAGAAGTTGGAATTACATTGGAGTGGAAAGGAAAAGATGCCAACGAAAAGGGATACAACAAAGCAACCGGAAAAGCTGTTGTTGAGATCGATGAAAAATATTATCGTCCTGCAGAAGTAGATCTTTTAGTTGGCGATGCCACTAAGGCGAAGAAATTATTAGGATGGCAGCCGAAACGCAGCGTTGAACAACTTTGTAAAGAAATGATGCAAAGCGATATCGAGCTATTTAAACGCGACAAATATTTAATTGAAGGCGGACATAAAGTTTTAAATTATAAAGAATAACCTCCCATTTACATTGGAACTTACAGCAAAAATATATATTGCCGGCCACCGCGGAATGGTGGGTTCTGCAATATTCCGTAACCTTCAAAAGCAGGGATTTACTAATATTATTTCGCGCACCTCAACCGAATTAGATCTGAGAAATCAACAAGCAGTAACTGATTTTTTTGCAAAAGAAAAACCTGAGTATGTTTTTTTAGCCGCTGCAAAAGTTGGCGGCATACAGGCCAATAATATTTACCGCGCCGATTTTATATATGAGAATTTAATGATGCAAAATAATGTGATCCATTCTTCTTATGTGAATAGCGTAAAAAAATTAATGTTCTTGGGCTCGTCGTGTATTTATCCAAAACTTGCGCCTCAACCTTTAAAGGAAGATTATTTGCTTTCAGGATTTTTAGAAGAAACTAACGAGCCTTACGCAATTGCTAAGATCGCGGGAATAAAAATGTGTGAGTCGTACAAAAAACAATATGGATGTAATTTCATCTCGGTAATGCCAACTAATTTGTACGGACCAAATGATAGTTACAATTTAAACAATTCGCATGTGTTGCCTGCTCTTATCCGCAAGTTTCACGATGCAAAAGAAAATAAATTACCGTATGTTGAAATATGGGGAACGGGAACTCCGATGCGAGAATTTTTACATTCGGATGATATGGCTGATGCCTCCGTTTACTTAATGAAAAATTACAACGGCGAAAAATTTGTGAATATTGGCACGGGAACCGATCTAACCATAAAAGATCTTGCACTCTTAATTAAAAAAATTGTTGCTTACGCCGGAGATATAAAACACGACCTAACTAAGCCGGATGGCACACCAAGAAAATTACTAGACGTAAATTATTTACATAGTCTTGGCTGGAAACACAAAATAGAATTAGAAGATGGCATAAAAGCCGTGTATGAAGACTTTAAGAAAAAAGAAGGTGTTAAGGCTTGGTAAAAGGAATGAAAATTAAAAATTAAAAAATATACTTGAGATCAGCTTCGTTAATATTCAAATTATCATTTTTCATTCTTAATTTTACATTTTTAATTTCTGCAGCTCAATTTTACAATTTACCAACTGATTATTCATACGGTTTGCTAACCGAAAGAAATTTATCGGAACAGGATTCTTCCATTCACACCTCTGTAAAACCTTACATTCCGTTTTTTTCTGATAAGTACAAATTTATTGCCGATACATTTCGTATTTTTAAATACATTACAGATGATCCCTTTTTAGATAAAGTTTTTTTCGACGATTTAATTCACGTTAGATCAAAAGAAAAAAAATTCAATTTAAAAGTTGATCCACTCCTTAATTTTGAATTCGGAAGAGATTCCCAAGACACATTAAAAAGAAATCTTTATACTAACACAAGAGGTTTTATTGCAAGCGGCGCCATTGGAAAGGATTTTTATTTTGAAACGATGCTTGCAGAAAATCAATCTGTGTTCCCTAATTACATTGAAACAAACGCAAGGGAAACCGGTATCGTTCCCGGTCAGGGCCGCTGGAAAACATTTAAATCAAGAGGTTTCGATTATGCTTTTTCCTCGGGATTTTTTTCGTACCAAGTTTGTAAAAATTTAAACATACAAGCCGGACATGGCAAACAAAAGATAGGTAATGGTTACCGTTCTTTATTTTTGAGCGACAATTCTTTTAATTATCCGTATGTAAGAATAACGCAGAATTGGTTAAAAGGACGAATACAATACACCAACATTTATGCTTCGTTAATGAATTTGCAAAGTGCAAGTGAGAAAATAATTCCAAACACAGAAAGATTATTTCAGAAAAAAGCTGCTTCGTTTCAACATCTCAGTATAAATTTTACAAAGTGGTTAAATCTTGGTTTTTTTCAGGGTATGATCTGGCATGTAGCCGATAAAAACAATGTTCAGCATTTTGATTGGGAATATTTTAATCCCGTTATTTTTACAAATTTAGCTTCTTACGGATTAAATAACAGAAACAATATTTTAATTGGCGCCGATCTGAATATAAAAATTACAAAACGACTTAGTTTGTATGGTCAGCTTATGGCAGATGATCTTAGCAACAGCCGCAAAATAGGAAATGGTGTAGGTTATCAAGCGGGCATAAAATATTTTGATGCATTCAAAATTAAAAATTTGTTTTTGCAGGCTGAATATAATGATGTGAGCGAAAGTTCTTATACAAGTCCTGTTACTGATACTGCCAATCAATCATATTCTCATTACAATCAAAATATAGCTTTTACACCTGGATATGGCAAAGAGCTTGTTGGAATTGTAGATTACAAATACCACCGTTTTACGTTTAACGGTCGCTATAATTATCAATACCACACTTATCAAAATTATGCGCTCTATAATACGCAATACCTGAATTTAAAGCTAGGTTATACAGTTAATCCGGCTTATAATACAAATATCAGTATTGGACTTTTATACAGAACGCAAGATTATTTTGGATTTAATGCTTCCAATAACAAAACAGCTTACCTATATTTAACACTTAAAACAAGTTTATTTAATACTTATTACGATTTTTAGATGGAGCTTTTAATTTTAGTTTTCATAACCGCTTTTGTTGTAGTACTCTACTCTACTCCTGCTTTAATTAAAGTGGCCATCTTAAAGAATTTAATTGATCTTCCGTCGGAAGAACGCAAAATTCATAAACGCGCCATTCCTACTATTGGCGGAATTATCATTTACGCAGCAACTCTCTTTTCTTTTTCGCTTTGGTATAACATTGAAGAGCTGCACGAGTATTCTTTGATTTACGAATCTGTAAAAGAGTTTCAAATATTAATTGCGACAAGTTTAGTATTGTTCTTTGTTGGCGTTAAAGATGATATTATTGGAACCGCGCCGGTAAAAAAATTATTTGCACATGTTGTAGTGGGTTTAATTTTAATCTTAATGGGACATATTCAGATAACAGGATTACACGGTGTACTTGGCATTGAAAAAATTCCTGACTGGGCCAGTATATTTTTATCACTCTTTACTTACATTGTAGTTGTTAACGCAATGAATTTGATTGATGGAGTTGATGGTCTTGCTGCCGGTGTTGGTTTTTTAGCAACTGTATTTTTTGGAACCTGGTTTGTTTTTGCCAATGAATATACTTTAGCATCACTTTCTTTTGCGTTAGCCGGGTCTCTTTTAGGGTTTTTAGTTTTTAATTTTTCGCCGGCGAAAATATTCATGGGCGATTCCGGTTCGCTGATCATCGGCATGTTCATTTATGTTTTAAGTACTGAGCTTATAGAATTTCCTGCCGATAGGCTTGATTCGTTTTGGGTAAACATATCCAATCCTGTTTTTGCAATTGCAGCTCTTATTTATCCTTTAACGGATACGCTACGGGTTTTTGTTATACGTGCAATAAGAGGACAATCGCCTTTTTCCGCTGATAGAAATCATCTTCATCACCGTTTAATAGATTGCGGATACTCTCACACAAAAACTGTTATCATTATTTATTTTTTCACTATAATTACCGTTGGCGTTTCGTTATTAAGTTATTACATCAACACAAGCCTGTCTCTACTTACCGTTATGGCTTGCAGCGGCTTATTTATTCTTTGGGTATTGCTCACTCATAAAGTAAAGACCAAGCCAGTTGAAGAATAACGGGCTGTTCATAATCGTTTTTATTTTTTTGTTTTCTTCAGGAGCATTTTCCCAATACGATCCTTTGGGCCAAAACATTTTTATTAATCAGGAAACGCAGCAAGTAATAGATGAATGGAATATTAAATCGCCAACTACCGATTTTCATAGTAGTTTCAGGCCATATTTAACTTCTACTTTAAAAGATTTTAGTGATTCTGTGGTCAGGTACAAACATTTCCTCATCAAAAATTATTTTTTAAGTAAAACATTAAATGAAGGTCCGCAAAAACACAATCAATATAATTTTCAGTTTTTACCTGTTATTGATATGCAAACCGGCTTTGATCTGTTACAAAATAAAAACGTAAACGAATTAAGCGGCGGATTACATGCAAAACTAAATATCAATAATGATTTTACTTTAGAAGGAACTGCTTTTGCAGGAAACGTTTCTTATCCATACTTCACCGATAGTTTTGTAAAAGATAAAATGTTGATCCCCGGTTTAGGGATGGCATATAAGTCAGGAACAAATTCTTACAGTTATTCTAATTTTAGCGGATACGCGTCTTATTCGCCAAACAAAATTTTTAATTTTCAAGTTGGTAACGGGAAACATTTTATTGGTGATGGTTACCGCTCTCTTTTACTTTCCGATGTTGCAAATAATTATCCTTACTTCAGAATTAATACTAATCTCTGGAATATACAATACAATGTTTGGTACACGTGGATGAAGGATATCACAAATGCAAATGGTTTAAAAAATAATTTTCAGAATAAATTTGCAACCATGCATTATTTAAGCTGGAATGTTATTAAGGAATTAAATGTTTCTATTTTTGAAAATGTTGTATGGCAAGGAACAGACACCAATCGCACAAGGGGATTCGATCCTAATTATTTAAACCCAGTTGTTTTTTACAGGCCACAGGAATATTCCGTTGGCTCGCCGGACAATTCGTTCATTGGGCTGAATGCATCAGCAAAATTATTTTCTACATTAAAATTATACGGACAACTTGCGTTGGATGAATTTAATTTAAAAGAAATTCGCGCGCACAATGGTTGGTGGGGTAATAAACAAGGATGGCAATTAGGTTTAAAATATATTAATGCATTAAAAATTAAAGGGCTTACATTTCAAGCAGAGTATAATGAAGTGCGGCCTTACACTTATTCGCATGGTTCTGTTCCGCAAAATTATGCTCATTACGGTCAGCCCCTTGCCCATCCTTTCGGCGCTAATTTTAAGGAGTGTTTAGGAATCATTTCTTATCGTCACGGCAGGTTTATGTTAAGCGCACAAGGAGTTTATGCAATAATAGGAATGGATAGTACTGGATCGAACGTTGGACAAAATATTTTCTTGTCTTACACAACTCGTCCATATGAATACGGACACAAAACTACGCAAGGAATAAAAAGTACTTTCATGCAAAGTGATATCCGTTTAACTTATTTTGTTGTTCCGCAAATGAATTTGAGATTGGAATTAGGTTATATCCAGCGCAGTCAAAGCGACACGCGCGGAGTTGAACTACAAGATCCTTATATTTATTTTGCTATCAAAACGAGTTTCTGGAATTTTTACCGCGACTATTAATTTTGATCAAAAAGTTCTTTTAAGATCGCGTAAGATCTTAATTCATTAAATCCCGCTACATGAACTTTATAATAAGCGAGCAAGCATTCCAAGAGATCATTTCGTTCGGCGCGGGTAAGCGGCTGACTTAAAAGATCAGCATCAAATATTTTTAAGAAGTGTTGTGATTGTGTTTTATCAAAACCTAACGGGAAACTAATTGATAGCGGCGTGTATTTTCCTTCGCGTGCATCAAAATATAAATTTTCTTTGCTGTAACTATTATGCGGTTCAAAACCTAAATATTTACTCAGCTCAAATAAAGTGCAAATATGAAAGTTGTTAAAGCCCTCTGAAGATTCGTTAAACCACTTATAAGAAGCCGCCATAAAATCAAAAAGTTCTTCGTTCGGACTTTGTTCTTTTATGCATTTAATAAAAACTTCATTTAAAAATTGCGAAACGGCCAGCTTATTATAATTCCTACTTACATCGTTATAAACATAAAGTAAATTTGCTTCTGATAGTTGCTGAACTTCTCTATTGGGTTTTAAAATAAAATTAAGTTCAACATGTTGCAGAGGTAAAATGCTTGCTGATTTAATTTTTGAATTAGGCGACTTGCTTGCAAATGCATTGAATGTAACTAATCCATGATGTTTGGTAAAAACTTTCAGAATTACTTTTTTGTCACCGTACTTTATGTTTTGTAAAATTATGCCTTCGGTTGTAACCTGCATTTTAATTTAGTACCAGAATTTTTGTCATGCAATATACGCTTCCGTCGCTAAGTGCGCACGAGGCCATGTAGATTCCTGGAGCAACTTTTTTTCCTTGAATGTTCTTAAGTTTCCATTCAATTTGACCGCCAGTTGATTTTGTTTCCCAAACTAAATTACTATTAATGTCAGTTATTTTAACTACTGTTTGATCCATTAGTCCTCTTACATAAACATTTCCCGCGTATTCCGGTTTAACCGGATTAGGATAGGCGTGAACTGTTTTACAATCTTCTTCTCCCTTTACAATTTCTGTGCGGTAAGATTGCATTCCCTGATCAGAGCCAATAAAAACATCTCCTGTTGTTTCGTCGTAACCAATGTCGATAATTTGATCTGAAAACAGAGGGCTGTTGCCGGAAGTGAAATGATAAATTTGCTGTTGGCCATCAGGAGAAAAACAATAAAGTCCGGATGCATCTGTACCGATCCATTTTCTATTCGCGCCATCAACAACAATTGCGGTTACTTTTTCTGTTTCTAATAATATTTGTACATGACCGTCTTGTGTTATTAAAATTTGCTGTGCGTCGTAGTTAGCTCCGCTAAAAATATTTTCAGGATTATAAAATACGGCTACTCCTTTTGTTGTTCCCACCCAAATTTGTCCGTCATGATCTTCTGCAATAGCAAAAGTATAAGGATCCGGAAGTTTTCCTTGACCATCTGATAATGTAAGAAATTTGAAATTGCTTGGACTTGGCGTTGCAAAATTATTATTCTTAAACACTGCCAAACCTGCAGCCGTTGAATAGTTTGTTCCGTTATATGTTCCAATAACACCGGCACTTCTTGGAAATAAAATCCAGATCTGATTATTTTTATCAGCAAAAACTCTTCCAACAAATGGTGACACCGAAGAAAAATTAAAGTTCTGAAACGTACCGTTTGTTTTGCGCACTGTTAAAAAATTTTGAACGTCGCTTCCGCCGATCCATAAATTTCCTGGTTCATCCATTGATAAACCTGCAACACGATGCCAAAAAGCA
>JANYCL010000420.1 GCA_025360355.1 Sphingobacteriaceae bacterium | reverse complement strand
TTTCAAAGTAATTGATAAATACACATTCAGTATTTCATTAAATAATGCTTCCGGAATTTTTCTTCAAATATTAGCAAATCCTGTAACATCAATTATTAGTGAAGATGCTTACAAATTACAATATGAAAATTTAAAAGTTGGTGCCGGTCCGTTTATTTACAGCGTAAAATTTTCGAATCCAAAAAAAATTGTTTTAACGCGTAATCCAAATTATTACGGTAAAGACGAAAAAGGAAATTCATTACCATATTTAGATAGTGTTGTGATAAGTATTTTAAATTCAACGGAAGAAGGGTTAACAGCATTTAAAGAAGGAAATTGTGAATATGTTGGCTCCATTCCTTCTAACGCTGTGCGTACAATTGTTGAAGAGAACATAAAAGATTTTGAAAATAATCCGCCTGCATTTATTTTGGAACGCAGTTCTGAAATGATAAGTCAGTATTATGTTTTTAACATCAATAAAACACCTTTCGATAATGTGAAAGTTCGTCAGGCATTTAATTACGCAATTGACCGCGATAAAATAATTGATAAAGTTTTACAAGGACAAGCATATGGTCCGGGTAGTTATGGAATTACACCGCCAACATTTGAAGCTTATAAAGTGTCTGATATTGTTGGTTACAATTTCGATCCGGAAAAAGCGAAAAAATTATTGATGCAAGCCGGTTATCCGGGAGGCGTTGGTTTTCCTGAAGTTTCTTTATTGGTGAATTCAGGTAATACACGTAATAATACAGTTGCAGCAGAAATTCAACGTCATTTAAAAGAGAACTTAAACGTTAACATCACCATTGAATCGTTAACTAATAACGAAAAATACAGATTGCAAAACAAAGGAATGGGAAATATTTTCCGGGATGGTTGGATCGCAGATTATCCTAGTCCGGAATCATTCTTATCTGTATTTTATGGTGAACCTGTTCCTGCTGATACCTCAAAAGTATCCTATCCAAACACACAGCGTTATAAGAGCAAGGACTTTGATAAATATTATAAAATGGGACGTGATGCAAAACAAAAAGATAGTTCTTATGTTTATTTCATGAAAGCAGAACAAATTTTAATGAATGATGCTCCATTAATGGTGTTGTGGTACGAAAGTAATTACAGATTAATAAGTTCGAAACTGAAAAATTTTGTTGTGAATCCGTTACGTTATTTTGATCTCACCAGAGTAATGATCGGAACGCCTGAGCCAACTGAAAAGAAAAAATAATTCTTCGTCGGCACTCAGGATGACAATCAATTATAAACCCTCCCTTCATAACGGAGGGTTTTATTTTTATACTTGCAAAGCTATTACGACATATTAGGAATTCAGCAAACTGCAGGCAACGAGCAAATAAAATCTGCTTTCAGGCGGCTTGCAAAATTATACCATCCCGATAAAAATCCACAAGGGAAAGATGAATTCGAAAGAATTTTAATTGCCTACGAGACATTGATTAATCCGGCACGCAGAAGACAATACGATCTGCGTTTAAAGCATGGAACTTCCATGAGCTTTAACGAAAAAAGACCCGGTTCCAAAAAACAAAAAGAGTGGAATTTTAGTGATGAAGAATTAAAACGCCGTCAGTACTACAAGGAACATTATAAAAAAGAATATGAGCGTCACAGTCAAAGTGCATTTGTTCCCAAAAAAAATTATAACGAGTACAAGTACATTTTATTTGCTGCTCCAATTGCGGTTGGTTTATTAATGTTCATTATTAATGCTTACGAGCAAAATAAAGCAAGCGAAACAAAAAAAGAAAAAATGGCGATAAGCATTAAGCCGGTTGATGAATTAAAATTAATGGATGACCCTTTCACTTCTTATTTTAAAAAACCCGTTTATGATATCGAAGCCAATCGCACTTTAGAAATTAAAAATTTAAGCGGCAAAGATGCTGTATTTGTTTTGCTGACAGAAAAAGGAAAATTTTTGCGTAGTGATATTGTGAAAGCCGGATTTTCAGCTACAGTTTCACAATTACCCGGTGTTGAAATAAATATTAAAATATACACAGGAAAATTCTGGAAGAGAAGCAAAGAACATAAAGAGCTCAAGGTTATAGGTGGATTTACAGAGCAGGAAAGTTATTGTAAATTAAACACACGGGAAACAAATGGTTATTCGTTTACAATTGATAACGAGAATTTAAAAGCATTTGAAGAGATAACTGAAAAAGAATTCTTTGTGCGGAATTAATGTACCGCTTTCGATTTTTTAATTTCAAAACCAAAATCCATTATTAACGGAAGCGGATCCGTGCGCATGGCTTGTTCAAAAGTAAAACTGTATTTACCTGTCATCGGAAATTTTGTACTTTGTTTTAAAGGAATGGTGATGTCGTAAATATCGCCTGCGCCATTTCCCATCCATTCACCTTTTGCACTTGCCAAAATGCACTCCAGCGTATCAAGAGTAACTTTACCATCAGGATATTTTGTAGTTAAGAAAACAAATAAATTACTGTAGGGGTATGCATCTGCATGACGGATCATAACACTAATATCGTGAAGCGAATTAATATCCGTCATGTCCACATCAAACGTTACTTTGTTTTTAGTGAACCATTCGTTTTTTTCAAAATTTTGATATTTGCTAAACACAACATTGTTGTTGCATGAACTCAAAAACAAAATAGAAAAAACAAGAATCACACCAAGTGCATTATCTTTCATCTTTCTACTTAAATCTTTCATCTTAAATTTTAGGTCTTTGGTTTATCACCGCCTGAATTTCCCTTGTTGTTATTGGGATTATTTCCGCCGCCCTTATTGTTGTTTGGCCGGTTATGATTTGGTTTACGGTTTGGATTGTTACCGTTTTTATTATTTGGGTTTGTGTTTTTAGTATTTGGATTAGCGCTTTTGTTATTTGGATTTGTGTTTTTAGTATTTGGATTTGTGTTTTTGTTGTTTGGATTCGGTCCTTTATGATGAGGCTTTTTATGTTTGTTCTTATTTTGATTTTTCTGTTTATCAAAACGGGTTAAACTATCTTGTCCGACTACATTTTCAAAATCGGGTTGTTTTACAACAGGCGTTGTACTTATTTCTTTGTACTCCGGCAGATCAGCAGGCTTTTCACCTTTCTCATTCATTTCTAAAACTTCTTTCACGCGCTGCACACTAAGTGGAATAAAAACATCGGGTTCCGTTGTGTACGACCACCAGATCAATCTTCTGAAAATATCTGTTTTTTGTAAAAACGCATCGCCTTTTAAAGTGTGTAATCGCTTGCCATCAATAACAGGAAATTCTTTTAACGCATCCTGATAAGTATCTAACTCATAATTCAAGCAACATTTTAATTTACCGCATTGTCCGGCTAATTTCATTGGGTTCAAAGATAATTGCTGATAACGTGCCGCGGATGTTGATACTGTTCTGAAATCAGTTAACCAAGTACTACAACATAATTCCCTTCCGCATGCACCAATTGCACCTAAGCGTGCCGCTTCCTGGCGCGCACCAATTTGGCGCATTTCGATACGCACTTTAAATTCATCAGCTAAAACTTTTATAAGCGCACGAAAATCAACACGCTCATCAGCGGTATAATAAAAAATGGCTTTCGATTTATCGCCTTGATACTCCACATCACTTAATTTCATTTGCAAACCTAATTGCAAAGCTATAGTGCGGGCTTTGTACATAGTGGCAACTTCAAGAGCTTGTCCTTCGCGCCATTTATCAATATCCTGTTGTTTGGCTTTCCGATAGATCTTTTTTGTTTCTTCGCTGTCAAAATTTACACTTTTCTTTTTCATTTGTAAGCGTACCAATTCACCGGTTAACGAAACAATGCCAATATCGTGACCAGGACTTGCTTCAACGGCAATTACATCACCAACATTTAAGCTAAGATCATTTACATTTTTATAAAAATCTTTCCGCGAATTTTTAAAACGGACTTCTATTAGATCAAAAGGTTTTTGTCCGCCCGGCAAACTCATGTTACCAAGCCAATCGAATACGTTTAATTTATTGCAGCCTCCACCGGTACCGCAGGAGCCGTTATTATTGCAACCGGCGGGTACGCCGCCTGTTGTGTTATGATTTCCTCTTCCTGTACTACAATTTCCACAACTCATAATTCCTGCCTGTTTTAAATCTAAAGGTTAAATTTACGCCATTTTCATGGGTTTTCAAACGGATTTTGGTTAATTATTAAGAGTAGGATGTTGAAGCATTTTTTTAAAAGTGCCCTTGTAAATCCGTAATTTCATACCCGGATGAAAAAATTATTTTTATTACTTCTAGTAGTTACGTTTGTAGCTTGCAACAAAGAGGAAGATGTAACTGTGAAATGCAGCGATACTTTTTACGACATTATCTCACCCGATCTGCTAAATGCAAAATTTAAAACAGGAACTTATTGGGTTTATTTAGATTCTATAAGTCTAACAACAGATAGTACGATCATCTCCAATTTTTCGGAAGGCAATTCAGGTAAATGCAGCGAGTACCACGCTTACGGTTATAACATGGTAAGTTACCCTGCACTTAAAGCATTAAACATTGCAATTTATTATAATGGCATTATGAAGAATAGCGGCGGACTTCCTGCCAGTGGAATAAGGGTGTACTCGGATTTTAATTTTCCGGATAGTTCTTCAACTTTTATTTGCAGCCGATTGGATTCTGTTTTTATTTACGACCGTTATTACAAGCGGGTTGAAAAAGTAATTGTTGCAAACGACGCTTCCAATCCTGGCTCAACAAAATCCATTTATTATTTTAGTTCCTATTTTGGTATTATAAGACAAGATATTTTTAACGCAAGCAGCGTGTTAACTGCAAAAAAATTATTGATGCGAAAAAATATTATAAGATAGGCTAACATGAATTATTGGCTCATCAAATCAGAACCCTCGGCGTATAGCTGGGAACAATTACAAAAAGATAAAAAAACTGCATGGACAGGTGTAAGAAATTATGCAGCGCGCAATAATTTAAAAGCTATGAAAAAAGGCGATCTCTGTTTTTTCTATCATAGCAACGAAGGATTACACATTGTTGGAATTGCAAAAGTGGCAAAAGAATTTTATCAGGACCCTACAACAGAAGAAGTAGCTTGGGTGTGTGTGGATGTTGAACCATACAAAACGTTAAAAAAACCGGTAGAATTATCCGAATTAAAAAAAGATAAACTTTTAAAAGAAATGCAATTTGTAAAAATTGGAAGGTTATCTGTTAGTGCTGTAAAAAAAGAAGAGTTCGATAAAGTTTGTCTGCTCGGCGGAGTATAAATAAAAAAGGCTACCATTTCTGATAGCCTTTTTTTATAGATGCTTCGCTTCGCTCTGAATGACAGAGGGGGCGTGGAATGAAAGATTAAGAATTCACCAGTAATTTAAATCCTTTACCGTGTATGTTGATGATCTCAACTTTTGAATCATCTTTTAAATACTTCCGTAATTTAGCAATGTAAACATCCATGCTTCGGCCATTGAAATAATTGTCATCATGCCAAATGGTTTTCAAAGCAAATCGTATTTGCGACTGCCTTTATTAAATACTTTCTGCCATAAACAGTATCGATATGTTCCCATAGTCCAATTATAAAATTTCCGGTTCCAGCTCCTGGTTCCACTAAGGCATATTTGCCCTTTAGGTCATTGCGGGTAAATGAAAGTTCGGCACATTTTTTCACAAGGCTCACTGGGGTTGGATACATTC
>JANYCL010000419.1 GCA_025360355.1 Sphingobacteriaceae bacterium | reverse complement strand
AAAAACTAAATAAACATGAAAACATTAACTTATTTAAAACTCATTTGTTATGAAAACAAAAATTTACATTTCGACATTGTTGGCACTTACCATTCAGGTAATGGTAAACGGCCAAACACAAGGGAACCAAGTATCACAAAGCGTTCCTCAAAATAAATTAGGTGCTATTGTTAGACACACCTCTTCTTCGGGAATCAGAACTGAAGCGACACAACCAAAGATCGTTGTGAAAAAAGATAATGTAGTTGTAAAAACAGTACTTATTGCAAATTCATCACCATCATTACCTCCTACCTTAAAACAACAAACCGATGATTTAGTTCTTAAATCAAATGTTTTAAAGGAAGCAGCTCAAAAAACAAAAGGAATGGCAAAAAGCGAATTAATGGCCGAAGCTAATGAGTTGTATACTCAAGCTGAAACTATGTTAATTAATGCGCTTGAAGTATCAGGGCAAAAAAACAAAGAAACCTATACTCTAAACAAATCGAACATTAATCAATTACTTGGTATCGTAAACATAAGTGCTTATGCCGGTAAAGAAGCTCAAAGCTTAATTTCAGACGCAGGCATGAACATGCGCCTTGCTACAGAAATGCGTGAAGAAGCCTATGCAATGCCAACCAAGGCAAGCAAATTAGGAAGCATGAGCAATGCCGATGAAAAAGAAGTTGTAGCGCTAGGCGAACAAAATCAGGTTATTCATATTCTTAAAACATACGCCGCCAATATAGCCGCCGGAATTGATTTCAGCAGCTACGCGGCCAAATAACCATGAAGTAGAACAAAGTTCTCTCACGGTTATTCAAGAAGAACTTTGTACACTTCATGGTTATCTGAAAAGAAAAATTAAAACATTGCGAAGCCGACCATAGAGCTACTTCGTAGTAATTCCATCCCATAAACTAAAAAGTCCAGGCGTTTCTGCCAGGACTTTTTTTATTTTATATTATTAAGGATGTTAGTTTGCGTAATCGGAAATGAACTGAATGCGGATCAATCTTATTTCTTCTTCAGAATAATCGCCTTCGCCTAATTCTTTTAAAGCTTCCGTAACGCTGTCGGTTTGCGATTCTTTAAAATATTCCATGGCTTCATCGCGCTTATCTTCATCCATCATGTCATCCAAATAATATTTTATGTTCAATCTGGTACCTGATGCAACAATAGTTTCCATTTCGGTGATCAGATCATTCATTTTAATACTTTTCGATTTGGCCATATCTTCCAAACGGATCTTGCGGTCAACATTTTGTATGATATAAACTTTTAAACCTGATTTATTGACAACCGATTTAATAACCATATCGCTCGGACGTTCAATTTCGTTCTCATCGACATGTTTTTTGATCAGATCAATAAATGGCTTACCATATTTTGTAGCCTTGCCTGCTCCTACTCCTGAAATTTTTGTCAGTTCTTCCATTGTTATTGGATATTGAATTGACATTTCTTCCAATGAAGTTTCCTGGAAAATAACGTAAGGCGGTAATGCTTTTTGTTTTGCAATTTTTTTTACAAGATCTTTCAGCATTGCAAATAAAATCACATCGGCAGCACTGCTTCCTTTACCACCACCCATAATGAAATCATCCTCATCGGTTTTATCGGTATTGTTAAAGTCGTGATCGCGGGTAAATTTAATGCTGTGTGGTTTTTTTAGGAATGCATGACCTTTATCAGTTACTTTTAATAAACCATAATTTTCAATATCCTTAGAAAGATAACCATTCACAATTCCCTGGCGTAAAACTGCATTCCAGAATTTATCATTATTATCATCTTCAATTCCTTTACCCCAAACTTCAAGATCATTATGTTTGTATGATTTTGATGTTGCGGTTAAAGTTCCCATCAACACATTGATAACATCTTTAATTTTATGTTTTTCCTTTACTTCTAAAACAGTTTCTATTGCTAATTCCAGATCTTGTTTTGCTTCGAATTTTTGTTTTGGATGACGGCAGTTGTCGCACTGTTCGTTACAAAGTTTCTC
Source organism: Sphingobacteriaceae bacterium (assembly GCA_025360355.1). Classification (GTDB taxonomy): domain Bacteria; phylum Bacteroidota; class Bacteroidia; order B-17B0; family Aurantibacillaceae; genus JAHEYG01. Next base: position 340 of record JANYCL010000419.1, on the reverse strand, counting down.
GTTGAACTCATCACCAAAATAATGTAAGATAAATTTACGGCGGCACGAAGAAGTTTCGGCAAAGGCGGCGGTTTCGCTTAGCATTTGTTTTCCAATTTCCTGTTCGGCCACAGGTTTATCTTTCATGAATTTTTCGAGCTTGATAATATCATCGTAACTGTAAAAAGTAACACAATTACCTTCTCCGCCATCGCGGCCGGCACGACCGGTTTCCTGATAATATCCTTCTAATGATTTTGGAATATCATGATGAATAACATAACGCACATCCGGTTTATCAATTCCCATACCAAATGCAATGGTTGCAACAATTACATCAATTTGCTCCATCAAAAAAGCA
>JANYCL010000389.1 GCA_025360355.1 Sphingobacteriaceae bacterium | reverse complement strand
GCAAAGGCTGAGGTATTAAATAATAGAGAAAAAAAACAGACCACGATAAAAAGCCGGAAGTTCTGTAAAGTTGTTTTCATAATTTTATTTTAAAAATTCCTACTCGTTTGGCTTTTCGGCATCGCCCTGTTTTTTAAAAATGGTTTCTAGACTCCAATTTGTTTTTACTAAAAAATTATTTACTCTAGTTTAGTCACCGTCATTATTGTTGAGATACCGCCATTAACATCGTAGCTAATTGTTTTAACTCCGCCACCCAATTGCGGAACCACCCACTGTTTGCTATACATTACTACGTAACCTAATTTGTTGGTAAACTTTCTTCTAACATTAAATTTTTCTATTTGTTTCCCAATTTTTTTGTGAGCTTCCTCTTCCGCTTTATTTAGGTCTTCGTCGGCCGATTCATATGAGATATTAATATTTGATTTGGTCCAGGATTCCGACTCAATAATATAAGCTCTGTATTTTACACCACTGATAGTTAGCTCTTCTTCGCCGGTAACTATGCAATTTACGCCTTGTATACTGTGGGACGACACTTGGACAGTTTGTTTTGCTTTCACATCAATCATTTTATAAACCTTTTTAGCAGCAGGGGTTTTAGAATAAGCTCCGAATCCGGACTGTCCAGTTTGAGTGTCAACAAAGTAACCAAATTCAGATGTTGAACTCTGTTTTTCATAACCCAAAAAAACAGCCTTTTTAAGAGTTACATCTGTGGTGCTTGGAAACAAAAAAGAAAAATCCTCAAAGGAAGGAAGCGTATCGTTTATTTTTGCACGCATAGGTAAAGTTTGAATACCTTGAACTCCGTAACCAATAGGATTATCAGCAGTGCCTGCTGTAACAATACCACGGTTGCGGCAAGAATATATTGTGTCATTTTTGCAAACAACGTAACTGAAATAATCTACGCCGCCAACATTATATCCGATAGCGTATTCATCGGCATTAATTAAAGCTTTCTTTTTAATTGTAAATGCCATGTCATAATTACTTGTCGGTTTTACTTTACCGGCCATAACTTCCTGGTTAAAAGCCTCAACTTTTGCATCTTTCTTTTCGGTATTTGCATAAGTAGTAATGTTGAGAGTCAGTTTTGAACCGTCTTTTAATGCCATAATACAATAATACAATTTTGGGAAAATGTGGTTGTATAAAAAATAAACGCGAGAGAAAAGAGAAATAAGTATTTCATAGGTAATTGTTTTAAATTATGCAACAAACATCGCTATACTTTGGAATTAACGGAATAGTGCATTTGCACTAGTTATACAATTTTGTTCTTAAGAGCGAGTTTTACGGCATCAACCTTACAGGTTACATGAAGCTTAGTATAAATGCTTGTTATTTGGTTGCGTACGGTGTTTGGGCTAACGATCAGTTTTTCGGCAATTTCTTTATAATCCAAACCGTCGACCAAGCCTTTTAAAACTTCAATTTCGCGGGGCGTTAAACTGTTTTCAGTTTTTGTTTCTGTTGGTGAAGGCGCGGCGCCACCACACAATAATTTTAAAGCTTTTCGCGCAACAGAAGGACTCATTGGCACCGCCCTAAACTCTTTAACCTGTTTAATGAAATTGATAATGGTTTCAGTGCTCTCGTCTTTTAAAATATAACCGGAGGCTCCGGCCTTTACGGCCTCAAATATTTTTTCATCTTCATCAAAAACAGTAAGCATTAAAAACTCAACACCCGAATAAATTACTTTTGCTTCACGAACCGTATCTATTCCGTTTTTTTCCGGCATGTCGATATCCATCAAAACAATTTCCGGGAGATCGCCTTGTTTTAAAGCCTTCATTTTTTCAAGAAATTCTTCTCCGTTTTGAGCAGTAAAAACTACGTTTATGTTTTTGGAAAAAGAAAGTTCTTCCGCGCGGTTCAAACGGTTTAATCGTTTATCGTCAACTATTGCTACTTTTATCATCATACAAATAAACCTTCAATACTTACAACGGCATATAGTGTATATGCACTAATTATAAGAGATCTCAATTTTTGTTCCTTTGTTCAGTTTTGATTCAATGCTTAATTCCGCATGTATTTGTTGCATGCGACTTTTTAAATTTCGGATGCCGTAATTATCTTCTTTCAATTCGTCTTCAAAACCAATTCCGTTATCAATTATAGTGACCGCTAATTTATTGTTTTGATTGCTGATGAAATGCACGGAAACATAAGTAGCCTTGCTGTGCTTATTAATATTATTAATGATCTCCTGAACGCAACGGTAAAGCGAAAG
>JANYCL010000363.1 GCA_025360355.1 Sphingobacteriaceae bacterium | reverse complement strand
ACTGTTTGTGAAATTCGAAAATGCAACATCAAACTCAAACTGTATAATTTATTCCGTAACCGGACAACAAGTTTATTCAAATAATTTTAATTCCGTTACTAATAATGTAATTGAAATAAATGTAGAAACATTAGCAACGGGGGTTTATTTTGTAGAAGTAAACAACAGCAACGGAAAACAGATTGCTAAATTTGTAAAGGAATAATTTTTCTAGATAAATGTAGCTTTCTCCCCTTTGAGGGGAGACGTCAATAAAAAAGCCTGATGTTATCAGGCTTTTTTATTGACGGAGGGGTCTACCTACTCCTTCACAAATCTTTTCACAGTCACATTATCTTCTGTTCTGCATTCAATAAAATAAACACCCTGAACAAAATTACTGACATCAATTTTTGTTTCTTCGTCTTTTGCAACGCCTTCATAAACCAATTGACCCAAAGAAGTAAATAGTTTTATACTTGCTGTCCGCACTTTAGCATTGATCGTTATCAGATCTTTTGCAGGATTCGGGAAAAAACTAAAATGTGTATCTGCGTTTGAATTATTTATTCCTAACCCGGCGCTAGTGCTATATTTTAAAATTGTTCCTGCATTTCCAACAGCCCATCCATCTACTTGTGATGCAAAATGAATTGAGTTTAATATTTGTGATGTTCCTGTTGTCATTGTAGTCCATGTTGTAGCGCCATCAATCGTTTTCATGATCAATCCATTTGAGCCCGCAACATATCCTGTATCCTTATCAATAAAAAAAACTCCATTCAATGTATTTAAAATTCCCGTTGGCATATTAGTCCAGGTTGCGCCTGCATCAATAGATTTTAAAACTTTCCCTCCGTTACCTGCAATATAACCAACAGTTGGTGAAGTAAAATGAATTGCATTTAAAGTTAGTCCTGTTCCGGAAACCACATTGGTCCAGGTACTACCTGCATCCATGGTTCGTATGATGCTACCGCCAACTCCTACTGCACATCCTGAATCTTGATCAGCAAACCAAATAGCATTTAAATTATTTGCAGTTGGCGAAGTGCGAGATACCCAAGTGGCACCTGTATCACAAGTAGCTTGAATATTTCCGGTGGTTCCTACAGCGATCGCACATGATTGATTAATAAAATGCAACGATAAGATATTACTCGGTTTTCCGCCATTCAATGTAACACTGCTAAATGCCAATTTTATGTACCAAGTATTGTTTTGAGTTAATAGATACCATTTACTTGCACTTTTAGTATGCAATTCATAAGTATTAACACCGCCTAATGTAACATTCTGATTCCAATTCACACCAGCATTAAGTGTACGGATACATCCTGTAAAACCTGTAGCTGCACAGGCATTAGCATTGATGGCAAAAACAGAATATAAATTATTGCTAGGAGTAGGCGCAGTTTGCGGCAGCCATTGGACCTGCGCATTGGCAGAGTTTAAAAGTGATAGAGTAAATAGTGAAAGTAAAAGTTTTTTCATTTAATTATTTTTAAGGGTTTATAATAAGAGTAACAATATACTAAAGTAGAATATTTTAATTAATAAACAAATAAAAGTCCTTCTTGTTCAAAAAGTAGAATTTCTGTAACGATACAGGCAGTATCAAATGTTAAAACTCATTGCTTTCTGTAATTTATTATTGTAGATTAGTCTAATATAAAAACCAGTCCCATGAAAAAATTTACTTTCCTCTTTTCTATTTTATTCTTCAGCTTTTTTCTATCAGCACAAAAGCAATCTGATAAATGGTATTTTGGAAATGGTGGTGCGCTTGATTTCAGTACGGGCACTCCTTCTGTTATTGCAAGCGGTATGGCAGGTTACGCACCATCTGAAGGTTGTTCTGTAATTAGCGATGCAACAGGTAATTTATTATTTTATACGGATGGAATTACTGTTGTAAACAAAACTCATACGCAAATGGCTAATGGTAATGGTTTAATGGGGGGTATCTCAAGCACACAAGCCGCATTAATTGTTCCGCAGCCTGCAGCTAATGGTATTTATTATATTTTCACAACTGATGATTTTGGAGGTGTGAATGGCTTTAGATATTCTATTGTTGACATGAACCTTGCTTCAGGAAACGGAAGTGTAACAGTAAAAAATGCATCTTTGATCGGAACTGTGAGTGAAAAAATAACCGCAGTTAAAGATCCGAACAGTAATCGTTTTTGGGTTCTCGCTCATGAATTTAACAGCGCTAGTTTTTATGCATACAGTTTATCCAGCACAGGTTTATCTGCACCGGTAATTTCAAATATTGGAGCAGTACATGGTGGTACTCTTCAAAACACATACGGGCAAATGAAATTTAATCCATGTGGAAATAAAGTTGCTCTCACTATTGGCTATACAGATCTGTGGGAATATTTTAATTTCAATACCAATACAGGATTTTTAAGTAACGTTATGTCTTTTCCTATGAGTGCCCATGTTTATGGTATAGAATTTTCGCCGGACGCTTCAAAACTTTATGTGAGTACTTATGATCCCTTTAAAACATTGGTACAGTATGATGTTTCTTCGAACGTTTTGAGCACAATTGCTGTCTCTCAACTTTCGTTAAGTACAACAACAGATATTTATGGTTTACAATTAGCAAATGATGGGAAAGTTTATGTTTGTAAATCTTTCAGTCAGTTTGTTGGCGTAGTAAATTCTCCGAATGTTGCTGGTGCTGCTTGTAATTATCAGGATTTTCAGATCGATCTGGATCCAAGTTTTATGGGTATTACTGCTGCTTTAGGTTTACCGGGTTTCCCGCAAAGTTATTTTATGCCAAGCAGTTTTACTTGTCCTGTTGTATTGGGTGTAAATGAAATTAAAGTTTTAGATAAACCAATTGTTATTTATCCAAATCCAAGTGCTGATGATTTTAATGTGATCATTGAAGAACAAACTACATTAAAAGTTTACAATTATACAGGTCAGCAAATTGAATTGATCAATGTAATGAAGCCAAGAACAATTTCTATTGGAGAAAATTACCCTGCAGGAATTTATTTTGTAAAAGCCGAAAACAAAGGAAGAACAACTACAACGAAGATCATTAAGAAGTAATTTTTTAATTAAGCTTTCGCCGCAACAGCAAACATTTCTTTCAGTTTCTTCACCACAATATCAATTTCATTTTTTGTAGTGTATTTAGAAAAAGAAAAACGAACGCTCGGACGTTCCATGTCAATTCCCAGTCCACGTAACACGTGTGAACCTTGATTACTTCCACTACTGCATGCGCTTCCTCCGCTGGCTGCAATGCCTGCGATATCTAAATTAAATAATAACATTTCTGCATCGTTATGTCTCGGGAAACGGCAATTTAAAACTGTGTATAAAGAATTCTCTCCTACTTCACCATTAAAATCCATACCATCGATGTTAGACTTTAACTGTTCCATCATGTAATTTTTTAATCCGCGGATATGGTTCTGATGTTCTTCCATATGATCGTTTGCTAATTCAAATGCTCTTGCTAAACCAACAATTCCAGAAACATTTTCGGTTCCACCGCGCATGTTTCTTTCTTGAGCCCCGCCGCTGATGAACGGATTTATTTTTACAGTATGATTAATATAAATAAAACCAACACCTTTTGGTCCGTGAAATTTATGTGCAGCACATGTTACAAAATGCACACCTAAGTTTGGAAGATCCAATTTAAAATGACCCATAGTTTGTACAGTATCACTATGAAAAAGTGCATCGTATTTTGCGCATAACTCTCCTACTTTTTTTATTGGTAATAAAGTTCCGATCTCATTATTAGCATGCATCAACGAAACTAAACTTTTTGGATTGCTTTTTAAAAGTTCTTCTAATTGCTTCAGATCAACATTTCCTTTTTCGTCAATGTTTAACCAGCTTACTTTTATTTTTCCTTCTTTCTCTAAAGTACTAAGTGTATGTTCAACTGCATGA
>JANYCL010000349.1 GCA_025360355.1 Sphingobacteriaceae bacterium | reverse complement strand
TCGGCATTTGTGCGAAGGGCGCCGCTGAATATACACGCAAGCAATTAGATGAATTAACTGAATTTGTAAAACGTCCGCAAATTGGTGCTACAGGTTTAGTTTATGCAAGATATAATCCGGATGGAACTTTAAAATCGAGCGTAGATAAATTTTACAACGAAGAAGAATTAAAAAAATGGGGCGCTGCGTTCAATGCACAACCCGGCGACTTAATGTTATTATTAGCAGGAAATACCGATAAAACAAGAAAAGCATTAAGCGAATTACGTTTGGAAATGGGAACGCGTTTAGGTTTGCGTGACAAAAATAAATTCTCTTGTTTGTGGGTAATTGATTTTCCGTTGTTAGAATGGAATGAAGGTGATACGAATTTATTAGAATCATTACGCGGCCGTTGGGTAGCGAAACATCATCCGTTCACTTCTCCAAAAACTGAAGATATTAATTTACTGACTTCCTCGCCAGGAGAAGTTAGAGCCAATGCTTATGATCTTGTAATTAATGGTGTTGAAATTGGTGGCGGAAGTATCCGTATTCACGACAAAACATTACAAGCAAAAATGTTTGAGACATTAGGATTCACAAAAGAAGAAGCACAAAATCAATTTGGTTTTTTAATGAATGCTTTTGAATTCGGCGCACCTCCACACGGCGGAATTGCATTTGGTTTCGACCGCTTATGTTCTTTATTCGGCGGCGCAGATTCTATCCGCGACTTTATTGCTTTCCCAAAAAATAATTCTGCTAAAGATCTTATGATCGAAAGTCCGAGCCCCATCAGCGAGGAGCAATTGAAAGAATTGGGAATCAAGATTTTTTAAAAAGAAAAGGCTTCCAATTGGAAGCCTTTTAAATTTCTTAGTGAGTATTTATTCCTTAACAACCTTCGCGGTCTTTACCAACACACCATTCTCATCTTTAATAACAATAGAATAAATTCCGGCGGCTTGCGCGGTAATATTGATCTTATTGTTTTGTTTCATAATATCTTTAAAAACTAATTTTCCGGTCACATCAAAAATTTCAATCGTACCATTTAATTCCTTTGTTGAATTTATTTCAAATAGTCCGTTACTTGGATTTGGTGTAATTGAAATTTCAGGAGCTATTGCATAATGTTCAGGCAACCCTAAGGTAATATCTTTCGCAACTGTTGATTTATTTATTACCCACTGATTCGGGTCCACCGTTGCATTCGTTACAGTTCCAAGTAATGCAAACGAATAATTTTCAGTCGCCAAGTTATGCATGACACGGATTGTTGTATCAGGATAACCTGTGCGTGATAATTTATATTCCATTGGTGTAATGTATAAAGGAACTGATGTTGCAGATGAAGTTGTTTGCGCTGATTTTAAATAAACTTTTCCCGGACCGGAATTCCATGTTAAATTAAAAGTAGGATAACCTTCGCCGTAATACCATTGATTGAAAAATTGAACGAAATTTAATCCTGTATATGTCTGCATGAAATTCCTGAAATCAACAACAGATGCAGTGCTGTTCTTATATGTATTTTGGAAACTTCTTAAACCATTGAACCAAACTGAATCGTTATTCACAACAAATTGTAATGTACGGATGATCGAACCGCCTTTATCATAAGTTAAACGACTGCTAAAAATTTTATTCGCATCCATTGTATCCACACCGGTAACCCAAGTATGTCCGCCTGGTTGCGACATTACACTTGTATGTGCTGAATTTAAATTTGGCATAAAATTAGTTGGATCCAAATGTTCTGCAACTAAATGTTCTGTATATGCTGCCCATCCTTCGTTGATCCAGATATCGCCCCAGCTTTTGCAAGTAACATTGTCGCCCCACCATTGATGTCCTAATTCATGCGCATCAACATAATAATCAAAAAATCCAAGGCTCGTCATGGTTTGATGTTCCATTCCTCCTCCGAAAGGTGCCATGCAATGTCCGTACTTTTCTTTTTTGAAAGGATACATACCATACATGTTGCATTCGAATTCCAGAACAGGAACCATTTTATTCAGATCAGCTTTTTGTGTTGCGAATGCAGGGTTGTTGATGGCATTATCGTAAATATAATTTTGGATCCAAATAGAATCTCCGGGTAAATAAATGGGATGCGCGTATAAATTATACTCTTTATATTTTGCAACAGCTACTGAAATCAAATAATACGCAATTGGCGTTATTGATTTCCACTCGTAACGTTTTTTGTTTCCAACAATAACAGTATTTTTTAATAAACCATTTGAACCGGCTTTGTTTGTTGAATCAGTTGTAATAAAAACCCAACTTGAATCTATTTTATCAGTAAGAATTTGTTTGCATGGCCACCAATGATATCCTGCTAAACTCTCACTTAAACTCCAGGTACATTGATTGCCCCACGATGTAGAAGTTGCATTACTGAAACCACTTCCTATTGCAGAACCACCAACCGGTGGTGTTCCGTGATAATAAATAATTGCATCAACAGTTTGTCCGTTCAATATTGTTACCGGCGTTTTTAATTTTACAATACTATCCTTACGGGAAACAACGCTCAACACTCCGTTAACACGCGCCGAATCAATTACCATTACTTGATGTAATACACAACCAAAAGTATCTATAGCAGCAGCTGTAACAGTTGCAACACTTCGCGCAGAACCGCTCATTGTTTTTGTTGTGCGTTCCACAAAAAGATTCAAATGAACGAAATGCACATCGTACGATTTTTCATGAGATATAAATACACTTGGTGAAGCAACTTTTTGGCTCAAAGCCAAACTGTTTTTGTAAGCCGCAATCTTACCCTGCGCACAAGCGTGAATGCGTTCTGTTTGACTAAATAAAACATTGAAGCCAAATAAAGCAGTAATTAATAAAAGTTTTTTCATAGTTCTTTTTCTAGAGTCATAAAGATATAATATTAGCCCTCAAAAGCAAATGCCGTTTATGTAATTAATACTGCCACTTGTCTAATATTTTGATAAATTTGCGTCTCAATATGTTAAAAAACGATTTAGTATTAAGGGCCGCAAGAGGTGAAGATACCGACCGCATACCTGTTTGGTTAATGCGCCAGGCCGGACGGATATTACCCGAATACCGAGCAACACGTTCACGCGCTAAAAATTTTATTGAGTTTGTAAAAAGTCCTGATCTGGCTTGTGAGGTTACAATTCAACCTGTAGATATCTTAGGTGTAGATGCGGCAATAATTTTTTCTGATATTTTAGTGATACCTGAAGCAATGGGTTTGCCTTATCAAATGATAGAAGCAAAAGGTCCCTGGTTCGAAAAAACAATTCAGAATAAAAATGATGTTGATGCTTTGCATATTGCGGATGAAAATGATCTGCGTTATGTAATGGAAGCAATTGCTCTCACTAAAAAAGAATTAAATGACCGAGTTCCCTTAATTGGATTTGCAGGTGCGCCTTGGACCCTTTTTGCTTATATGATAGAAGGCAGCGGCAGCAAAACATTCAGCAAAGCGAAACAGTTCTTATATACACAGCCTCAATTGGCGCATCAATTATTAGAAAAAATAACGCAGAGCACAATTAATTATTTAAAAGGACAAGTAAAAAGCGGTGCAGACATAATTCAATTGTTTGATTCATGGGCGGGAGTTTTAGCGCCTCATCAGTTTTACGAATTCTCTTTAAAATATATTTCAAAAATTTGTGATGCTATACAGCCTTTAGCTCCCGTAACTGTTTTTGCGAAAGATGCACATTACGCGATTGGAGAAATTGCAAAAATAAAATGTAACACCATTGGTTTGGATTGGACAATTGATCCTGCAACTGCTCGTGCACAAGCTGGAAACAAAACGTTGCAAGGCAATGCAGATCCTTGTTTGCTTTACTCGGATGAGAAGACCATTGCGGCAGAAACAAAAAAAATGCTCTCGGCATTTGGTTCACAGCGGTACATCGCGAATTTAGGTCACGGTTTATATCCTGACATAGATAAAGAAAAAGTAAAGTTTTTTGTGGAGTTTATTAAGAACTACAAGCCTTAAAACGTTTCAACTACTTTTTTGCGGAGTGCATTTGTTTTAGTTGAAATATCTTTTATGGTTTCAAGATTACAGCTTTTTTGATTCTTATTTGCTTCTGCGAAACTTGTTTTTAACTCATTTAAAGCATCAGTAACATATTTTGCATCTTCACTCACATTAGAAGCTTCAACCATGTTTATTAAATGCTTAAGCGATTCGTCTTGCTTTAAAATTGTTTTGATAATGTTCTCCGAATTAATTCTTTCGGCAATTTGACAAGAAACATACATTCCTTCGATCCATGAACCGCATAAAATTAAAGCAGAAGTTCCCGGACGGTCGTTGGTTTTTAAAAATTCATCTGCTTTGCGGAAAGATTGCGCTATAATTTCTAAAGTAGAATCACGGTTTTCTTTGTAAGCTTCCATTCTATCCATCATGTGCTGATCGAAAGCTGTGCTAACTCCTAAATTCTTAGATAAAATATTTACACACTTTAAAAACAACATGCTTTCTTGTGTTTGATCGAAAGCACCGGCAACACTTAGATCAGCACCATAAGCACCAAGATTTAATGCGCGTGAATTTTCTAAAGAATATTTTGAAGCAACATCAGGATTATTTAAATAACTTGGATCGTATTCGATCTTTGATTCGCCAATTAGTTTTACGATCTCTGCACGTGCAGGAATTGAATTAAAAACATTTTGAGCACTGATCTGTTTATTGTCGATACTGGTACTTCCGCCCGTTGTTGATTCTTCAGTGGTATCATCCGGTTTTTCGCCTTTACAAAACGAGAAAACAAGAAGAGAAGCGGTAGCGATAAATAAATAAAAAAGTTTGTTGGTGCTTTTCATATGAGGTAAATATACAAATTATTTTTTTAAAATACTTGAAGCGTTTTAATTTTTCCCCTTCATCACTGTGAATTATGCTAATCAGAACCATATAAAATAGGTAGAATTACCTTTTCAAATGTCTGTTTATTGCTTTTTATTTTTTTACCCCTTCATCATAATGGATCCGACTTATTTCTTTACCATTTTTGTCGTAAAAAATCCAATCTCCATCGGGTAAACTCTGGGTTGTACGCTTTCCTTTGCGGGTATCGGCCACCACTTTGTAATTACTTGTACTCTGAATTGTGTTATCCTGATAATAGGTGAGGCATTTACCGCTTAAATGTCCGTTTTTAAAACTCTGGGTTTTTAATATTCCTCCCGTTTCAAAATAGTATTTCCAAACTCCGGTTTGATGCCCTTTGCGGTATTTCCCTTCCGTATCCACAAATCCACCTTTCTCGTAATAACTGATAAAATTACCGTTTTTTATACCCTTAGAATAACTACTTTTTTCGCGGAAAGTACCGTTTTCAAACCAGTAGATCCATTCTCCTTGCTTTTTACCCAGATCATTATACTTGCCTTTGTAATTCGGCTTCCCGTTTGGATACCATCCTTCCCAATCCCCAACTATTTTTCCTTCCAAAAAACTGCCTTTATCTTTTAAAGTGCCATTATCCCACCACGATTCCCAAACTCCATCTTCTTTACCATTTTTATACGGCCCTTCCTGTAATTTTGTTCCGTTTTCAAACCAAGTTGTCCAAGTTCCGTTTTTTAATCCGGCTAAAAAATCGCCTTGTTTCCATTTTTCACCGGTTCTATAATAATAATTCCATGTACCGGATTGCTTGTCATCTAAAAAATTCCCTTCCGATTCTTTTTTACTGTTGTTATAATAATAGATCCATCCTCCATCGCGTAAACCATCTTTTAAAGTACCCTGCATTTCAAGCTTACCGTTTATATCATAAAATTTCCATAAACGATTTTTTTGTCCGTTAATAAATTCACCTTCGCTTTTTATATTATGATTAATGTAGTAAGAAGAATAATAGCCGTTCAGAATTCCGCTGCGGTAATTTGCTTCATAATCCAACTCACCGTTCGGATGGAAAAAACGCCACAAGCTATCTTGCAAGCCATTTTTATAACGCCCCATCGCCCTGATGTAATTTGTTTCGTAATACGCAGAAATATATCCGTTCCCATTTGTAACAACTTGTTTGCCTTTAGCATCCCACATGCTCCATAAATAAAGCGTGCTGTCTTTGTATTCTTTATCAAATTTATTCTGACCATTCTCATAATATTCTTGCCATTTACCGCAAGGTTTACCACTGCAATAATGTTCAATGGCGGCGGGTTTTCCCGACTTGTAAAACGTATTTACATCGCCATCTTTTTTATCTTTTTCAAATTTGCCTTTGCTTTCTATTTGTCCGTTATCGTGAAAGTAGGTCCAGTCACCTTCTTTTTTTCCATTCACAAAACTTTCGCGACTTTTTACTTTTCCGTTTTCATGATAGGATGTCCAAACACTGTCAGCTAAATTATTTTCAAATCTTGTAAGCTGAGCAATTTTTCCATTCTTAAAATAATAGGAATTAGTTCCTGATTTTTTACCTCTGAAAAAACGTTCCATTGCTTTAACCCCTCCGTCTTCAAAATAAAACACCCAAGTACTGTCTTCCTTACCCTGATAATAATATCCTTTGCGGGATAATTTTCCGTTCTTATAATATTCGTAGTGCGGGCCGTGCATCATGCCTTTGTAATAGTCTGTCTCGCTTTTTAATTGGGTTTGCTGACTATCGTACCACTCTTTTGTTAATTGGGAAAAGCTTAAAAAAGGGGCTAAAACTATAAAAAAGGAGAGAATTCGCATGTTCAAATTTAAGAAAGCATAACGCTGTGCGTCGGAC
>JANYCL010000340.1 GCA_025360355.1 Sphingobacteriaceae bacterium | reverse complement strand
AAACCGCTGAAGAGATTGGCTTTTCTCATTTATGATCTCGGCATTTGTTCCTAATAAAGCAATATTGGGATTTGCCAACATAAAATTAATTTGCTTTTCAAATCTTGCAGGTGAACTAATATCGTCCTGATCCTGTCGTGCAATATATTCTCCTTTTGCTAATTCAATTCCTTTGTTTAATGTAGCGGCTAGTCCGCAATTTGAATGCTTGTGATATTTTATTCGGGCATCTGAGTAAGATCTGATTATTTCCTCCGATCTATCAGTAGAGCCATCATTCAATATCAAAAGCTCGAAATTAGAATACGTTTGACCTAAAATACTATCAATTGACTCACGGAGATATTCCTCCCCATTATAAACAGGTAATACAACAGAAATTAACGGCTCTGACCTCTGATCACTCATTCTTATTTTTTATATACCAGCGACATTCCCGGTAAGCCCATATTGGTTGAAATTAATTCGTAGCCTTTGTAATTTCCTAATACTTCTTTCACAGCTTTAAACGGGCCAATGTTATATTTTGAATCTTCCGATTGATAAAATGTATCGTGTAATAAAACAGCGGCATCAGGTACGTTTTGCAGAATTGCGCTAAGTTCTTTTTTAACGGATTCGTAACTATGATCGCCATCCACAAAAAATAAAACTTTCCCTTTCGGGGATTTTTGTTTAATTAATCTAAGCGAACATTCAATTCCGTCGGCTTGATGAAGTGTAACTTCTTTTAAACCTCTTACCATTTTACCGCGGTTATCCTGCGGGTGTTCATTATGAAAAACATCGTCAGGCAGATCGATCGAATGAATTTCAGATTTAATATTAAATGCTTTTGTTATTTCGTAAAAAATACGGGCCGATTTACCAATATTGGTTCCCCACTCAAATATTAATTCCGGTTTAAAGCGACATACGGTTGCTGTCATCAACATCAGTTCATTTAAAGGAAAAGGATGTGCACTTACAACAGGAACAAGATTATTAACTACAAAATCAGAAACAACCCAATTATTAACTTCAAATTCTGTTGAATTTAAATTTTTCGCAGGGTCTTCTAATTTTTTAGTTGATTTAAACAATTTATCAAGCATACTATTATTTTTTATTAATGATTTTATGATATTCTTCCATCCAGGCAGCGTGCATCGTTTTTTCTGATTCTGCTTCGTCTACCATATAATTTTTTAACCATGTTTCGCTAATTCTAATTAGATCGTTCCAGGTTAAATTATTATTTTCTTTTACGGCTATCACTTCCATGTTGTAAGTTCCATTGTGCTCATTTTTTTTGTATTCTTTAATTTTAAAACCGAAGTTACTAAGCAGTTCAGTCATTAATTTATTTGAATACCCTTCGTAATGCACTGCCCAATGCGCTTCATGTGAACCAAAAATATGCCGGAGTGCTACAAACCGTTGTTTGGGTTTTGTAAACATTCCTAAAGCAACCTTTGCAGTTTTTTCAAAATCGGGAACTTCAATATGAAGTATTCCTCCCGGCTTAAGCCACATATACCAATTGCAAAGCAAAGCGCATGTTACAGGACGTGCAAAATGTTCAAACACGTGATGCAAACGAACTTCATCAATTGTACCCGGTGCATGATCAAGTTCAAGAATATTACAGAACTGATCGGCCACAAGATCTTTTTGAACCGTATGTTCACTTGGCGGATAATCAATATTTACATATCCATCAAAATATTTTGTTCCACATCCTAAATGTAATTTCATATTATTTATTTTTTAAATACCGACTTTATTACGTAATAAAGCCAAACGAATATTTTTATCGGGTTTCAGTTCTCTTAACAGTTCCTTAACTTCATTCTTACTAACATTATAGCGGTGAAAGAGATGTCTAAAAAAATCGACGTATCTGGAGCTTATTCTTTTTTGTCCTCCAATTTTTTTATAAAGGTAAGCGTATTCATAAACTTCCACTTCCTTGTTCACACAATCGTTAGTAACACTATGTTCTGCGTTATTTACACTGGTAATTAGAGCATCCGTTAAAAAAATAAAATTCTTATTCATTAACAAACATTGAATATAAAAATCGATATCCACCACCCATTTTAATTTAGTATCAAATTTTATACCATTACTTTTGCGATACATGACAGAGCTGGGCGGACCAATTAAATTCCCAAAAAAAAGAATGGATGGATCATTTTTCAAGTCTTGCAGGAATTTTTCATCAACAACATGACGTGTTTCTGTTTTTAATTTTGAATTAATTGAGCTGGTCATACTAAAAACAAAACCAATTTTAGGATCGTCCAAAGCATCAACAAATTTTTTCAAACTATAAGATTCAGTAAACCAATCGTCGTGATGTAGTATTTTAATGAGTTCGCCTGAAGCTTTTCTTACACACTCATTCCAATTCTCCGGTGAACCCAATGGATTTGTATTCTTATAATATTTTAATTTCCCTTTAAAATCATATTTATCCAATAAATTTTTTACAGATCCATCAGGAGAATCATCCGTAATAACTAGTTCAAAATCTGTGTAGTCTTGTTTTAAAACGGAGTCAATCGTTCTTTGCAAATAATTTACTTGCTTGTAAGTAGGAATGCATATTGATACTTTAGGTTGTATCATTTTACGGTTTAATAATTAATCCTTGACAAGTTGGTAATGGAAAAACAAGACATCCTTTACTTGCCGCAAATTTATCGTGGGCAGCTTTCTGGTTTTCACATCCCGGGTAACCGTAATCATCCAAAACGATCATCGCGCCCGTTACTAATTTTGGCCAAAAATATTCCATGGCTGCAACTTCGGGTCCTTCTGTATTCATGTCAACCGATAGGAAAGCGATTTTATTTGTTTTCACTAAAGGTAAAGTATCCGGGATAGCGCCTTTAATTAGTTCAACATTTTTAAATTCAGAAAAAGTTTTCTTTACTTTCTCGTATAAATTTCCTGATTTACCGTAACCTAATTTTTCGTTGCGCTGCATTTCGTATTCATTGCTGTAACGTGGGTCTAAGCCTTCGAACGTATCCATTAAATAATATTTTTTATCCAGTTTCCCGAATTGAACAAAATCTATAATAGCGCGGGTGCAAAATCCTGTGTACACACCACAATCAATAAAATCCCCTTCTAGTTTTGTTGCGTGATGCGCCGCACAACATAACATATACATCCGCCATTGAATATCATAATCTTTTAACAGATCGCCACCGAGCTCTTTACATAATTGATAAGCATGTGCAAAACGTGGTTCCGTAATAAAATCGCAATTATTAAATGTGTATAATAGATCTTTAGAATAGGTTAAGTCCTTTTTAGGAAGCATGAAATACTCATCGGGATTAAAATTTTTCATCCTGTACAACTTCGTGTACGTATCCGGAAACATTTTTCTTAATAGTCTTTTCATTATCCTTTGTATTTAGTATCCCACTGACATAACGGTCTTACCGCGCCCGGAAAACCTAAAATATAATTTCCCCTTGCTGAATCTCCACGCATGTAATCCATAACAGTAAACGACACACATTCTTTTTCGTGCATCAAAATTGTAAATGGTTCAATTTTAATAGCAGCCACATTCACCAATACAACTCCTTCAGCCAATAAATTTCCAGGGATCCACATCGTAGTTGTGTACACTCCTTTTTTTCTTGGTTTAGTTCTAAGTTCAGAAACCGTATCGTGTGTGTTAAAAATATTTATCCCGTTCTCATTGTAAAAATTATAGCTGTGGGTAAATACTTCCCCATCTTTCAAAACTTCGTATTCCATTGTTACACCAATTGGTTTAGTAACATCGTATTCTTCATTCACTTCATTTTTTTCAGTGTGAATTTTTACATTTATTAATTTGGTAATGTCGTTACCAGGACGCTCATCCTTTTCCCAACTTTTAAATGATGAAACGCCGGATTTAGTATCAAGGTAAGCTCTCGTAACTTCATTAATAGAGCCTGCCGTTTTTAATTGTCCTTTTTCTAACAATAAACCTTTATTACATAAACGTAAAACGGTTTCAATGTTGTGAGATACAAATAAAATAGTGCGGCCTTCTGTTTCACTTACTTGTTCCATTTTACCCAGGCACTTTTTCTGAAAAGTTGAATCGCCTACTGCTAAAACTTCATCAACAATTAAAATATCGGGGGCTAAATGCGCTGCAACTCCAAATGCGAGACGGACATACATTCCGCTGCTGTAACGTTTAACGGGAGTATCTAAAAATTGTTCTATCTCAGCGAAATCAACGATCTCATCAAATTTTTTATCGATCTCATGTTTGCTCATTCCCAAAATAGAACCATTGAGGTATATATTTTCTCTGCCGGATAGATCACCATGAAAACCGGTTCCTACTTCTAACAAGGAAGCAATACGTCCGTTAATTTCAATTCTGCCTTTAGTTGGTGGTGTTATTTGGGATAGAATTTTTAGTAAGGTAGATTTCCCTGCTCCGTTCCTTCCAATAATACCAAGTCTATCGCCACGCTGAACATCAAACGATACATCATTTAAAGCCCAGAACTCTTCAGTTTGTTTTTTACTTCCAATATTTTTTAAACTTTTAATATTATTGATCACATTCCCATAAAGTGTATCGCTCCGCTCTTGCAAATTAGTATTAAGCAAATATTTTTTACTTAAGCCTTCAACTTTTATGACGGTGTTATTACTCATTAGATATGGTCGACAAATGTGCGTTCGAACTTATAAAAATATTTTATTCCAATTATTAGAAACAAAAACGATACGCAAAGCGAAACAATGAAATAAGAACTGTTGTAAATGGCATCACCACCGAATAAACAATATTTAAATCCATCAATTGCACCCACCATTGGATTTAAACAGAAGATCCAGTGCGCCCATTGTGGTAAACGCTCTAAATAATAATTGGTAGAAAAAATTACCGGGGAAACATACATGCCGAATTGCACCATTACCGGGACAATAAATTTCACATCGCGGTATTTTACATTTATCGTAGCGAAATATAAACCAATTCCGAAACCATTTAAAATAGTCAGCAAAATAAACAAAGGTGCTAATACGATCTGCCAGTGAATGCTTTGACCGCTGATAATAAACAATACGATCAAAATTATAAGCGAAATAAAAAAGTCGACCAGACAAACTAAAATAGTACTGAGTGGAATAATTATTTTGGGAAAGAAAACTTTTGAGAATAAATTAGAATTCCCGACAATTGAATTACTCACATCATTGAACACGCTCGAAAACAATTGCCATAAAAGTATTGCTGAAGCAACATAAACAAAATTAGTTGCGGCATCAGCACTACCGTTTATTTTAACGGAGATGTAACCAAATACTAAAATATTAATAAGCGGCTTGATAAGGGCCCACATGATACCGGCAAAAGCTTGCTTATAACGAACTAAAAAATCGCGGCGTGCTAAATTATTTAATAAATTTTTGTAGCGGACAATTTCCTTTAAAGAAAAAAAGGAAGATGAATTTGCGTCTATTATTATTTTGGTGTCGCTCAAAAATTTTGCTTTATCGGGTTTAGGGCAAAATTTGCCATAAAATACAAATATAGAGGTAAAATACAAAAATTCCCTATACCAAATCCATTAAATATTAAACAATCCGAGGCTCAAAACCTTGATATTTACAAATGGGAATTATTCTATTTATCCCTAAATTTACAATGAAATGCACACGATAGAGCCGTTTTATAACTGGAGACACCTCTATATCGCGTCGGAAGACGAGAACTCGCCCTTTTATGGCCGCGATTATAGCGAACTGCAATATTCAAACACTATTTATAACTATTATATCCACCCGCAGTGGGACGATATTGGTAGTGAAACCCTTTACATAAAAGTATTGTTTACCGATTATGAAGAGAAATTTGCCATTATTGAATTGATCGGAGAATGGAATGACGCTATCAATAATGATATCATGTTATTGAAACGCGATATTATTGACGAATTGATCTATATGGGCATCAACAAATTTATTTTAGTCGGCGAAAATGTTTTGAATTTTCATGAGTCTGATGATTCTTACTATGAAGAATGGTTTGATGATATTGGAGATGATGGCTGGATCGCTTGTCTGAATTTCAGAGAACATGTTCTAAAAGAATTTAAACGCGCCAATGTAGATTCGTATTTTATCTCAGGCGGCGAATTAAACGATTTTCACTGGCGAAAATTCTCTCCCGGACAAGTATTCGGGAATTTACTTAAAGTAATAGGGAAACGCTTAGCTTAATCAGAATAAGCATTATATTTGATGCCAAATTGAAAAGGCTCTTCATTATATTTAATACCCTAACTTTGTTTTTGCATTCACAGAATGACACTACAAAATTACCGCGTTTTAATTTTCATTTTCAGCAAACTGTAATTACGCAATATCATCCTGAATTTTCGGCGCCTTATACAGGTTTCAATAGTTTGCATCCTGAAGAAGAAACACAAACATCGTTAACATCTACAGCTTTTTTAGGCTTACGTTTATGGAAAGGCGCTTCATTTTATTTTAATCCGGAATTAGCCGGTGGAAGTGGTTTTTCACAAGCCCGCGGAATTGCAGGCTTTAGTAATGGTGAAACATTCCGCATTGGTTCTCCTGCTCCGGCTATTTATTTAGCAAGAGCTTATTACCAGCAAATATTTGCTCTCTCTAGAAAATTTGAAATTGGGGAAGAAGGACCCAACCAAATTAAAGAAAAAACTTTTGAAAAACAGATCCGATGGATCGCAGGTAAATACAGCGTTGCTGATTTTATAGATTGCAATCAGTATAGTCACGACCCCCGCTCACAATTTATGAATTGGTCGTTAATGAGTAACGGTGCTTGGGATTACCCCGCCAATACCCGAGGCTATACATGGGGAACAATGCTTGAATATACTTCACCGCATATTAAAGCAAGAGCAAGTTTTAATTTAGAACCAACTTATGCGAACGGACCAAAACTGGATGGCGATGTTAGTAAAGCTTTAGCATCTACAGGAGAAATACAATTCAATTATTCATTTGGAAAAAGAAAAGGAAATATAAAATTATTAGGATTTATAAATAAAGCGCCAATGGGTTCTTATACATTAGCCGTTTTAAATCCGGATACGACAGATATTAGTTTAAGCAGAAAATACGGCAGAACAAAAAGTGGTTTTGGAATAAACATTGAACAGGAATTAGCCGATTGGATCGGATTATTTGCGCGCGCTAGTTGGAACGATGGAAAAAACGAAACCTGGGCTTTTACAGAAATAGATCAATCAGCTCAAATTGGTTTATCATTCAACGGAAAAAAATGGAAACGCGAAAATGATTGTTTTGGATTAGGCGCCGTTGTGAATGGAATTAGCATTTACCACCAAGCCTATCTTAAAAAAGGTGGTTACGGTTTTATTATTGGTGATGGAAATTTAAATTATAGTCCTGAATTTATTACTGAAGCCTATTACAATTTCGCAATTCCTAAATTATATTTATCTATTGCCCCCGATTTTCAATATGTTCTTAATCCTGCTTACAACCGTGACAGAGGCTCCGTGTACGTTTATTCAATAAGAGTACACATTGCTTTTTAGTTTGAAGTTGGCGGGCCGTTCAAAAATTCATTTTGTTCTTCTTTCGATTTTTTAAATTCCATTTTACCGAATTTGTAAGTGAAACTTATTCCAAAAGATCTGTATGGAGTTTGTTTAAGAGTAGTTGAAGTATAATTTCCTGTTACAACAGTAGTTTCTTGTCTGATATATTGATTAAATGGATTTGTTGCTGTTAAACCAAGACTTGCTTTTTTGTGAAAGAATTGCTTTCTCAAAGCAAAATTGTAAGTAAAGTTTTGCGGATTCGTACCTTGAATATTTTTAGCAGCTGAATTATAATTTCCAAATACTTCAACTATCAGGTTCTTTGGAAATTGATAAGTAAGATTCAGGTTACCACGGTAACGTATTCCCATTGAAATATTCCCGACATAAATAGTACTTACTATATATCTGTTCGTGGCCATGAAATTTCCTCTGATAGTTAATCTATCTGTAATTGGGATCGAGCCATTGATAATTCCTCCGGAATTATATTCCTTACCAATATTCTGAACTTGTGTTAATGAAACATTTGCATACACCGAATCATTTATGGTATAGGTTGGATAAAAAGTTGTGATCCGTTTGTGATCCTGACTATTGATCCTTTCCACTACTCCAATATAAATGTTACCGCCTTCTTTAAAATTTTTACTATAACCTAATTCCATATTGTCGCCAATTTCCGGTTTCAACGCCGGATTTCCTGTTGTAATATTTCTTGGGTCACTGAGATTCATAAATGGATTCACATCACCATAGTCTGCTCTTTCAATTCGGCGCGAATATGCAAATTTTATAAACTGATCATTTTTAAATTTATGTGATAAGATAACTGATGGCACAACAATATCATAAGATGGAATTTTTACTCCAGCAAAATCTATTTTCACATCCGTATGCTCAGCTCTCGCGCCTAATCTTACATCAAGCCATTTTAATATTTTAAACGTTGAAGATAAATAACCAGCAAACACATTCATATCATAATTTAAATGATAAGATTGCAGTGGATCTCTCTCATAAAGTTGTGTTGATGTATTTAAAATACTTACATCCGAATTTGCCTGTATCTGTTGCATCACTGCCTTCGCTCCTGTTTCAATAAGAAAATGATCGTTGACAGGATGAGCATAATCAAGCGAAACATTTGTTTCATTATCAGTACCGGGATTGCTTCCGGATAATCCGGCGTACGGATAATTACTTCCGCTGTTCGTTTGTGTTTGTATATAATTACTGTGAGGTGTTCCAAAACTCGAAGAATAACTCAGATCCAATTCCTGTCCTTCTTTCTTAAAACTTTTTTTATAATTCAAACTCCAGTCGACAGATTGCGTTGAACCATTATTATCTGATCGGCGGGAACTCGACATATCCTGTATAACAGTTCCAATACTATCCATTGTGATCTGTTCCTGATTGATAACACTTTTATTTTTATTAGCAAACTGATTAAATGAAACAGAACCGTTGAGAGTATTTTTTTTATTGATATTCCAATCGAATCCTGCTCCGGCTCTAAAACCATTTCTTTCAAAATCAGTATAACCATCCTGCAATAATTGTCCGGTACTATTACCCGCTGCATCAATTGAAGTCCTTTTTTGTGAATTAGGAGTGTGTGAACTTAATTGAGCGTTACCACTAGCAAAAACATTTACACCAAAATTATTTTTCCGGAAATTTACATTTACTGAACCTGTTTCAAAACGAGTTCCTGCATTCAGACTAACATTGCCATTTATACCCTGCACTTTATTTTCTTTCAGAATGATATTAATTATTCCTCCGGTTCCTTGTGCATCATACTTTGCTCCCGGGCTAGTAATTGCTTCAATACTTTTTATCTGACTTGCAGGAATGGAAGCTAATGCATCAGCCAAACTATTACCAAACATTGTGGATGGTTTTCCATTTATTAAAAAACGAATATTGGAATTGCCCTGAAGTTCCACTGTACCGTCGAGATCAACTGTAACTTGAGGAACTTTTCTTAACACATCAATTGCTGCACCGCCTTGAGAAGTAATATCGTTCTCAACATTATAAACTATTTTATCAATTTTGTTTTCAATGATTTCTGTTTTTGTAACAACAGTTACTTCCTGCAAAGTTGTGCGTGCGCTTGCTAAGTTTATTGTTCCGATGTTTACTTCGGGATTATCTTTATTTATTTGAATATTCTCTTTTGATCCTTTCTTATAA
>JANYCL010000322.1 GCA_025360355.1 Sphingobacteriaceae bacterium | reverse complement strand
ACACAATTTGTAAGCACAACGAATACAGGAAGTAGTTATTGGAATTTAGGCGACGGAACAACAACATTATTCGATACAATTACTCACACATATAATAATTTAGGTAATTATAATGTTCTATTAGTTGTTACTGATACAAATACTTGCAACAGAACCGATTCTATAAAAAGTATTTTAAGTGTTATTTCTCCAATGGCATTTGATATTGGAGAAGATGTGCATACTTGTCTTGGTATTCCTGCATTGGTAAAAGCAAATGTTGCCGCAATAACTTATTCTTGGAGTACAGGGCAAACTACTGCTAATATTTATGCATTGCCAGGAACTTATACATTAACGATCAATAATGGTGGCTGCAATAGTAGTGATGTTGTTAATGTTGTGCCATACGAGAAAAAATTATCAGAACGTTTTCCGAATGTTGTGACGACAAATGGAGATAACATTAATGATTTTATTGATCTGAGTAAATATAATTTTGGCGAAGTGGAGTTATATATTTATGATAGATGGGGAAGGGAAGTAGGAAAAATTACAGATCCAAATGCAAAATGGCAGCCTGATAATTTAACGGCAGGAACTTATTTTTATGTAGCGAATTACAAATCGAGTTGTACAGGTAAATTTGCTACTGATAAAGGGTTTATTAGTATATTTAAGTAATTATGTCAGGTCGAGCGAAGTCGAGACCTTGTAGAATTTAAAATCACTTCTCGACTACGCTCGAAATGATAAAAAGTAAATGAAAAAAATAATTTACATATTTCTTCTTCTCAGCTTTTTCTCGAAGGGAAACACGCCTGCTATCATCTTTAAAGAAAACAAAGGTCAGTGGCCGGAGAAAGTTTTATTCGGAACAGAAATTTATAACACAAAATTCTACGTCAATAAAAATTCTTTTAATTATTGTGTTTATAAGCCTGAAGAATATATAAAAATGTTTGGCAGACATAAGCCTGATGAAAAGCCAAGCGTAGTTCACGGACATAATTACGAAGTTATATTTGAAGGAGCTGATCTCAGCAATTTTTCAAAAAAAGAAGAACAACCTGAGTATTACAATTATTTTTTAGGAAAAGACAAAAGAAAATGGGCTTCGGAAGTAAAAGCATTTGGAAATGTATTGTTTAATGAAATTTATAAAGGTGTTGATCTAAAATTATACAGTAATAATATTAATTTGAAATATGATTTCATTGTAAAACCGAATGCCAATATAAATTCGATCCAACTTAACTTTAAATATGCAGATGGAATTGAGATCGTAAATAACGAATTAATAGTTAAAACATCAGTAGGGAACACAATAGAAAAAGCGCCATTCGCTTATCAGATCATTAACGGAATTAAGAAACAAGTGAAATGTAAATATACCTTGCTTGATAAAACCACAATTGGTTTTATTTTCCCGGAAGGTTACAATAAAAATTATGAATTAATAATTGACCCTACTGTTGTTGTTTGCTCTTATTCAGGAGCAACTGAATATGCTTTCGGTGATTGTTGTACTTATGATTCCAACGGAAATATTTATGTTGGCGGAGAAGCGAATTTTAATTACCCAACAACACCCGGCGCTTTTCAAATGAATAATAATAGCGATACAACAACTTTTAATTTTAATTATTGGTATATCGATATCGTAATTTCAGCTTATAATAGTACCGGAAGTGCGAAACTTTTTTCGACTTATCTTGGCGGCGATTATTCCGAATATGCGGAAGATATAATGGTAAAGAATAATGAAATTGTAATTCTTGGTTTTACTGATTCTGATAATTATCCGGTTACAGCTAGCGCTTTCGATACAACATTCAATGAAGTAATAGTCAGCACCGGTTGGTGGAGCGATCTTGTTATTTCAAAATTAAACATGACCGGCACTTCACTATTAGCAAGTACTTATATGGGAGGGTCGCAAAACGAACTAATTAATACTTTCGGTTCCAATACTTGGGGCTGGGCCATTGGCGAAATGGAATGTGATGATGCAGGTAATGTTTATGTTATTGGCGAAACTAATTCAGCTGATTTGCCGGTAACGACAGGTGTAATTTCGACTACATTACAAGGCACAACAGATGCTTATGTGTTCAAGATGGATAGTACTTTAAGTAATTTGGTTTGGAGTACATTTCTTGGCGGATCAAAGGATGAAAGCGGTGTCTCACTAAAATTGGATGGCTCCGGCGGTGTTTATTGTTTTGGCAGTACAAGCAGCTCGGATTTTCCAACTACAGCGGGCGCCTATAACACAACAAAGAATGGTGTTGGTATAAACGGTGATCAATATATAACACATATCAATTCTTCGGGTACATTTATTTTAGCTTCTACATACCTCGGAACGGGTTCAGAGGATAATGCTTGTTTAATGCAAATAGATAACAATTATGTTTATTTAGTTGGAAATATTTCCTCTCCTTCTTTATTAATACCAAGTCCGGGAGTATATAGTAATCCAAGCGGACATAATTCTATTTATCAACTAAATTCTTCATTGACTAATTTGATATTTAAAACAAAATTTGGTTTTCCACCGCCGAATATTTTACCAGCGCCGAGTCCGAATTTATCTTTTTCAGCGTTAAAAATTGACAGCTGCGGAAAAATATACATTGCGGGTTTCGCCCCGAATTTACTTCCAACAACTCCTAACGCTTTGCAGCCCTACGGTGGCGGACCAACAGATGTTTGGATTGCACAATTCAATCCGGGTTGTTCTTCTTTAGCTTTTGGTTCGTTTTTCGGTGGAGCTAATACAATGCATTGGACCAACACGCCTTTATATGATCCGGGTGAAATGGGGGGGTTAGGTGATTTCGATAGCAAAGGATATTTGTATATGTCAATGGGTATTAATGGTGGACTGCCAACAACTCCTAATGCATATGCAACTACCTGGGTAAGCACTAACACCTTTTCTCCGTCTAATGATGCTTTTTTAAAAATTGATATGCAGTCACACATTAATGCATCGTCTTCTTACGGAGGTAATATTACGGGTTGTCCGCCTTTTACAACACATTTTGTAAGCACCACAAATACAGGAACAAGTTATTGGAATTTAGGAGATGGGACAACAACTAATCTCGATACAATTACTCACACTTACAATAATCTCGGAACATACAATGTAGTGTTAGTTGTAACCGATACGAATACTTGTCAGCGTACTGATTCAATTAAAAGTATTCTAAATGTAATTGATCCAACAACATTTGATTTCGGAGATGAAGTTCCTGCATGTTTAACTATGCCTGCAATATTGCAGTCGCCCGTTACGGCGGTTACTTATAGCTGGAGTACAGGACAAACAACATCAACCATTTTAGCAGTCCCTGGAAATTATACGCTCACAATTAATAATGGTGGTTGTAATAGCAGTGATGATGTGACTGTAATTATTGCAGAAAAAAAACTATCTGAACGTTTTCCCAATGTAATTACACCTAACGGAGATCTTGTAAATGATTTCATTGATTTTACAAAATACAATTTTGATGATGTAGAATTTTATTTATACGACCGATGGGGTAGGGAACGTTTCAAAATTACAAACCCAACTGAACAATGGCAACCAACCAATTTAGATAACGGAACTTATTTTTGGGTGGCGCGTTACAGATCGAGTTGTACAGGAAAATACGGAACTGATAA
>JANYCL010000297.1 GCA_025360355.1 Sphingobacteriaceae bacterium | reverse complement strand
AAATTGTGAGTTGCCTGAAATTAAACGTGAGCCTGAAGAGCCTGAATTTTCTGAATTTAATTTTAGATCCTGAATTTTTTTCTCAATTAAACCGTTTTTCGAGAAGCCCAGATAATCGTTACTGCTAAGATCAATTTTTGGATAATTATATTTTAGCGAACGGAAAAGCCCTTTGCGCTTACGTTCTTCAATCGCCTGAACCAAATGCAAAGGGATTTTCAACATCTTTATTTTTCTTCTTTGATAAGAACTTCTTGTCCGTTTTCGGTAGCTCTGATGGCGCCGCCTTCAACTACCTTTAACTTATCGTATTTTACTTCTACAATTATTTTACCATCAATAGTCATGATACCTTGCTTGCCATTTTTCATGACAACTGCTTTACCATATTTAAAATTTCCAATTCGCTCGTATTCAGGTTTTGCAATTAATTTTCCGGTCTTATCAATTAATCCTACCAAACCATTTTTATGAGCAAAAGCAATTCCGTCTTTACCAAAACCACTTAATCTGTCCCACTCAGGTTTAATCACTTCTTTTCCCTCAGTATTGATAGCACCTTCTTGTCCATTTAGTTTCACAACTGCAATACCATAATAAAAATTCCCGATCTTATCATACTTCGATGAGACTTGGGTTTGCGAATTTATCTGCAAACTAATTACGACGAAAATAAATACAATTACTTTTTTCATTTTTATTTTTTAAAGGATTAAACTAATTCTTCTTTTGGTTTATCAGCAAAAGCTTTTTTCGGAGTTAAACCAAATAACTTAAACATTTCTTTATCCTGATCAAAATCCGGATTTGGCGTGGTCAATAATTTTTCTCCAGCGAAAATAGAATTTGCACCTGCCATAAAACATAAGGCTTGTCCTTCCAAACTCATTTCTTGTCTGCCCGCCGATAAACGCACAGATGTTTTTGGTAAAATAATTCTTGTAGTTGCGATCATTCGTATCATATCCCAAATAGGAACAGGAGGTTGATCTTCCATTGGTGTTCCTGCAACTGCAACTAAAGCATTAATAGGAACTGATTCAGGCTGCGGACGCAATAAACTCAACGTGTACAACATTCCTACTCTGTCATTGATACTTTCTCCCATTCCAATGATTCCGCCTGAACAAACAGTTAATCCTGCTTTACGTACATTTTTTAAAGTATTTAAACGATCGTCGTAATTACGTGTAGAAATAATATTATTATAATTTTCTTCTGATGTATCTAAATTATGATTGTATGCATACAAACCTGCTTCCGCTAATTTTTTTGCTTGTTCTTCAGTTACCATTCCTAATGTTGCGCAAACTTCTAAACCTTTACTATTAATGGTCTTCACCATATCCAATACTTTATCAAAATCTTTATTGTCGCGTACTTCGCGCCATGCAGCACCTAAGCACATACGACTGGCGCCGCCATTTTTTGCATTGTTTGCAGCTTCTGTAACTTCTGCTACATCCATTAATTTATGAACCTTAACTTCGGTATGGTAACGCGCTGCTTGCGGACAATAAGCACAATCTTCGGGACAACCACCGGTTTTAATAGATAAAAGCGAACTCACCTGCACTTCACCAACAGTATGGTTTTGTTTATGGGTTTCTGCAGCTCTGTAAATAAGCTCCATTAAAGGGGTGTTATAAACCTCTAAAATTTCTGCTTTGGTCCACTCTTTTATCATAAAAAACGCTTTAGTCAAAGATAAAGATAAGCCTTATACCTTACAAACAATTAAGTAACCATATTTCGTTAAAAAGTATTGTTTTTTATTATGTATCAATGCTTATTTATGTCCGTTATTTGCAGTATGAAGCGCTATATCATAGCCATATTAATTAGTTTGCTCACTTATTCATTGCTTCCGGCACAACAGGATGAGATGATGAAAGGGAAACATGGTCAGAAAACATGGCGTAAATGGAGAAGGAAAGCCCGTGGCAAGAACGATGATCCTTATAACCCCTATTTAAAAAAGAAAAAGGAAAAGAAAATTAGTTCGAAACTGGCAAAAGGACAAAAAAAAGAAATCCGTCGTCAGCGACGTGAATACAGAAAAAATTTAAAAAAGGGTAAAAAGAAAATAAGTGATTAACCGCACCATCTCGCTATACAAAACATCTTTTACGGGGCTTTCGCCACAAACCTGGTTACTCTCTTTTATCATGCTCATCAATCGCAGCGGCACAATGGTATTGCCATTCATGACACTTTATTTAACTGATAAAGAAATGCACCGCAGTTTAAGT
>JANYCL010000295.1 GCA_025360355.1 Sphingobacteriaceae bacterium | reverse complement strand
ACTTAAAGAAACAAATGTAACCATTGAAGCGGGCGGACAAGAGATCTTTACACGTAAACAAATAAATGAAATTATACAGGAACAAGTTAAGCCGGGGAAAAAATTAATGAGTATGCCTGTTGGCTTAGTAAAATTCTCTTTACCTATGATGAAACTTTTCAATAAGAATGCTTACGATAAATTTGCCTTTTTCATGGAAGTATTGCAGCACGATACTATTGCGCCCCAGGTCGGAAAAATGAAGTTTGAAGATTATCTTAAAATGAGATTGGTGAAATAAAAAATTTCGCTATGTTTGTATATGCTTAAGAAGTTTGTTTTATTTCTGGCGTTTACTATCGGCATCGTACATGTGCTTAGCATTTATTTAATGCCGAATTGTACTTATTGTCCGCCCTCCAAAAACAAAACAAATACTGTTTTTAATTCAAAGCATAAACCTGATACATCTTCTGAGATTCCTTATAAAGTAAAGTATCGTACTCTATTGTGTTTTAATGCAGCTAAAAAGATCTCAGTTAATATAGCTGAAGGAATTAATTTAGTTGCATCCTGCTTTACTTTTAAGTTGAACGAGTTTTTATTTGAAAGTTTTGCGAAAACCTTTCACTTCAATCTCACGTACCTCCGTATTCCTCCCGATCTTACTACCGGTTATTGCTGTTTTTTAATTTGATCCTAAAGTTTGTGTCAGACAGATTTTATTTTACATCGAATTTTAAAAACAATAATAATTACTTGTATGAGATCATTAATTTTAAACCTTCGTGAAGACAAAACATATTCAGAAACAATAAACATCAACATGCCTGAAAATTCTTTTACTCTTTTACCATTCAAGAGCAACGTTAAAGGACTCCGGCTCATTTTTAAATATAAGAATGGCGAAAAAAAACCAGTCGCTATTTATGAAACCGAGTTAATGCGTAACATCGAAAATATTGGTTTATTTGAATGTTTTTGGTTCGAATATGCCGGAACTGATAAGAGTTACCCACTAAATGTTTTAATTAAATAAAAAATCCGCGCAAGGCGGATTTCTATTTAATTATTCTTTAATGAATTTTTTAAGTATAGGTATCTTATTTTCCGTATATATTTTCATGAAATAAATTCCGGGAGCAAGTCCTGTTACGTCTGTTCCTTCATGCTCGTTAATTTTTTTTGGCCGAAGAATTTTACCAGTAATGTCCAGGATCTCGATTTCAAAACTTTTAATATCGTGTGAATAAATATGGATAGATCCCGACACAGGATTAGGATACAGAGAAAAATTTCCTTGCATTTCATTATACTCCCTTATTCCGATCGATGAATTCGTAATATCGTTTATATCTCGTAAAGCTAATTGATATCCGGTTGTGCAGCCTGATGTTGGCGAGCTGCAGAATTGCGAACCAATTCCTACAATGTCAACTGTACCGGTTGGTATCGCAGTACTAAATAAACTGGAAAGGCTGCTTGTTACTCTTGCTACAAATGTTCCAGCAGATGTATTAACTGTATAATTTGTTCCGGTTGAAAATGTTCCGGCAGCAGAGAATGTACAGCCGATGAATTTTATTAATCTACCCTCAACTGCTTCGTTAAATTGCGGAGTCGTAATTACAGAAGGCGTTTGTGTTATACCCATACCCAAATTCGTAAATGTAATTGGTGCGGGATTAGTTGTTGTTGTAGATATCTCCAATAAATTTTTATACTCCGTTAATACGCCGCTGATCTGAACAGAATCACCTCTGTTCAAACTTGATAATGTAGAACTGAAAGCGGAAATTCCCGCAACATTATCCTGTATGTAACGGATAGTTCCCATCTCCGCACCATTTATAACAACTCCTTTAATAATAACCGTTGAATTGATGGTTGAAGACCGTGCTGCTGCAATTGAACTTTGCGATTGCGATATTAAAGTAAATAAGCAGAAGGCAGATAAAAGTAAGATTTTTTTCATGTGATTTTTTTTATAATTTATTTTTTAGTTTATTATTTTTTCAACGTCGCCGTCATCATACATCAATAGCGTTACACCTGTTGCATTTTCATCAACATCCTGTCCGAGAAGATTGACACGACGAATTATTTTTTTTGGCGTGTTGATTCCAAAATTCACTGCTACAATTCTTGAATAACTGAATGTGCCATTATAATCAGTCTGTTTCAAACGATAATATGAAACGCCTTTGAGAGGAGAAGAATCGAACATGCCGTAACTGAAAGGTTTGTTAGAATTTCCCTGACCCATAACTACAGAAAGCGGTTCCCAATTTGTTGCATCAGCAGCGCGTTCAATTGTAAAATATGCATTATTCTTTTCGGTAAAGGTTGTCCATTTTACATTTACAGAAGTTCCACTTTTTTCCGCGGTAAATTCAGCAAGTTCTATAGGTAAGATCATTGTTAAACAAGTGCAGGGTGTAGCCTGAATACTATATGTAATAATTTCATCTGCACGATCCGCAGTACCAGAAACAACAATTGTTCCCGGACCTGCTAAAGTATAACTATCACTAATCGATGCGTTACTGCTTCCGGTCTGAAATGTTTTTACTCCTGCAAGAACATCCACTTTTAACTGATCACATGTTGTGGAAGGACAAGATCCGCCTCCGTCGGCGCCTGAATTCGGACAACCATAAGAACGCGCTCTCATTTCAGCAATTATTTTATACGTGCATCCACCTCCAGGTACTGAAATGTTTGCAGACATTGCTGTTTCCCCTGCTGAACAATTTCCTCCTACAAATGCAGCGTTGGAGGCACCGTAATATGCAAGCAAGCAAGCGTTGGTAAATCCACATCCTGCACCAGAAACCTGCAAAACACCATAAGGGAAAATAGCACCGGTAATTACGAATATTCCATTTGTTGCATCCCATATATGCGCAGTGTTGTTGATCCAGTTTGCTGTATTCCCAATTGCAGCAAGAATGGTTGCTTTTGTTCCGCTATTAGTTACACAATTAAAATTCCATTGATCTTTACTGGACGGCATAACGATAGCAGAAGTTCCCAACGTGAGATTTGAAGGAATGTTTGCCTGATCTTTATCTGTACATGTGTTAGAAGAAAATGCACCTTTATGTTTGAACGCGTATACAAAAGAAGGAACAGCACGCGTTCCCTGCAAAATATAACAATTGTCACCACCACTGTTGAAACCAAAGTTACTTCCCCACGGACTTCCTAAATCAGTTCTAGTAATTGAACCACCTGAGCAAGTACAAACATTTCCCGCCGCATCGTAATCAATATAAAAAACACTTCCTGCCGCAATTGCAGTGTTACACGTGATCTGAAGTGCTGATTCATCATTATTACAAGGCCAGGTTGTTCCATCCCAATTATTATCTGTTACAATAAATGTTGTATTGCATTCGAGGTCGACAAGAGTTACTAATTTAACAGCGTCGTTTCCTGCCTCTGTACTGGTATTGCTTTTAAATGAAATTACTGCAATGTCGCCCGGAGATAAATTTGTTTGAGAATATAAATTACGTGTACTGAATAACATCATTCCTAAAAAAATAAATAATACAACTTTTTCTCTCTCATATTTTTTCATACAGCTAAATTACTTCTTCGGTCTTTGAAGGGTGTTTCGCTGCTATTAAGTAAGGGTTATTATTTTCCGAATGAATTTCTTATTTATTTAACGTAACATGGCCGGCAAACTCATGCTTCTCTTCGAATATATCATGTAGAATAACTTTCCAAACATAAATTCCGTTCTCAACAATTTCACCACGGCCTTTCACTTTTCCCTCCCATCCTTCTGTAGGATTATTTGTAGAAAATATTTTCTCTCCCCAACGATCATAAATAAACAATTGATATTTATCAGGATCCCATCCGGCACCTTTCGGAATGAAGCGGTCGTTCAACCCATCTTCATTCGGTGTAAATGCATTCGGTGCATAAAAAGTAAAATCAGGTTTAACGTAAATATCTTTAGAGATCGTATCAAGGCAACCAAAATTATTTACAACGGCCAATAAAACTCTATAGTGTCCCGTGCCAAGGAAAGTATATGAAGGACTATTATAATTAGATGTAGCTTCCCCGCCAAAGAACCAATTGCTTGCAGTATTTCCTACCGACTGATTGATGAAATTCACTGTAGGATTATAGACATCCGTTTCATAAGTATTCGCGCTGAAATCAGCAACAGGTTTTGGAAAAACATGAATGTAATTTGAAATAGTTTGCGAACCCTTGCATCCTTGTTTAGTAATGAAATTTAATTTTACACCGAATACCCCGCTTTTTAAATAACAATGTTCCGGCGAAGAGGATGACGAAGTTGTGCTATCCCCAAAATCCCACGACCAACTTTTCACAGTTCCCGAATTGTTTAATGTAAGATCTGAAAAATTAACACATAACGGTTGGCACCCCTGCGTATTTGAAGTCGTTAGGGAAGAAGTCGGTACATTGTAAAAAAAAACAGTTGTTGTCGCCGTTTTAGAGGCAGAACAACCATCGGTAACGGTAACAGTATAAATTTGAAAAGGAGTTGGCGAAATACTAACACTTGCTCCGCTCATTGCACCCGGCTGCCATACATAATTGTAAATGCCATTTCCGCCGTTTGCGTTTACGGTTAAAATTGCAGGAGAACCCGGACAAACAGAATCGATCGGGATTGTATTAATGACAAGAGGTGTTATTGCGTAAAGTTTTGCAGTATCAGGATTTGAGATACAGCCGTTCTTATCCGTAACCAAAAGCGGGAATGATTCTGTTATTCCTCCAACAACAGGTAATGTATTAGAAACTGTAACCGTACCGTTCCAATTATAAGAGTACGGAGAAGTTCCTCCTGAAACTGTTGCTGTAAAAATTCCTGGTTGATTATTACATAAGGTTAAAGAATTAACTGATAATTGCAGGCCGGGAATTTGTGTAATGCTGAAGGTTTGTGAAACTGTACAATTATTTGCATCACTCACACTTAAATTATACGCACCGATATTTAAGTTAGTATTAATTGATGATGTTGATGATGAAGGCAGCCATGAATAAGTATATCCTCCGGTACCTCCATTAGCGATTACAGTTGCACTGCCTGTTGAAGAACCGCAACTTGCATTTTGTGTTATAAGATTTATATTTAATTGCGACGGCTCCGTTACTGAAAGTGTTTTGGTGTATGAACAATTGTTAGGGTCATTTATCTGAACTGTATAAACTCCTGCACTTAAATTATTTACCGAAGAAGAATTTCCTCCGGATGGAAACCATGTATAGGTGCATCCAGCTGAAGGCGCAACCGAAACAGATGCGCTTCCGTTATTCGCGCCGAAGCAACTTATATTTTGCACAATTGGATTTGATACATTCGGAACAATTATTGTTTGAGTTATAGTATCAGGAGGATTGCATTGTCCGCCCTTTACGATCAATGTAACACTGTAAATTCCCGGAGCAGAAAAAGTATGTGAAGGATTTTGTACTGCTGAAACATTTGAAGGGCCGGAAGCAGCATCACCGAAATTCCAACCATAAGTTCCCGGTACCGGACAAGAGGGTGCGATCGCGTTGAAATTATAACTTCCGCCACCGCCACAAATAAAATTATAATTTCCAACATTTGAAATTCCGTTGCTGATTACAATATCATCTAAAGCGATCCCATCAAAATTATTACAAGTAGTTCCCGATCCGAATAAAAAACGAAAATGTACATTTGACAAATTTGCTAATCCCGTTAAACAATGTTTTGCTACAACCCAGCCACCACTTCCATTACCACCCGAACAACCCGCAGCACTTGCACCAATACGACCACTCCATCCGTGACGTGTTGCAATTGATGTTAGCTTAGAAATATTATTATGATTGAACCAATTCGCAGTATTGCAATCATTAGGATCACCATATGCGCCAACATTATTCCAAGTAACACCATTGTTTGTTGAGTATTGTAAAACAAGTCCGTCGTAATTAAATTCACATTCCCAAAATATTTTAAATGAGATCCACGGATAGTTAAGGTTGGAGAAATCGAAACAAGGACTTACAATTGCAGCTTGTTCAGCATTATTATAAAATGTTCCGCTTAAACTTCCCACGCACCATGACTTCAAACCTCCACCGGCAGAATTAATTGTAGGATGTGCAGGTGCCCCCCACATCCAATCAGAATTTGGACCGGAGATGGTCCATGAAGGTGAAGTTTCAAAACCTTCGTTATAAGGAAAAGAAGTTATGCATTGAGATGATATTTTAGCACAACAAAAGAAAATTAAAATTTTCAGGAAAAATATTTTCGTAAAATTTGTTTGCACCCGTTTCATCTTTTAAATTCTGATGAAGCGGCTTAGGAACTATATTGAGAAAATCTCAACAGCCTCAAGGGTGTTCACTTCGGCGCCAAAGATATGAAATTGATGTTCATCCTACATATTAAAAATGTTAATTTAAGATTAAACCTTCGCTATTTTTTAGGGAAACCGTGGTCTAAATGCATTTTAGGCAATTTGATCCTGAAATTTATCTAATGGAAATTGTTTTGTGAATTTCATTTTACATATAAGGCAATAACTTAATCTTATAATAAAGAAACTGAAACATTCTCTTTTTTTTTCTTTCCTACTTTTGAAATAAATCTAACCCCTATTAACATGAGATCATACGACATCAAATATTTAGTTGAACTAAAAAAAACAGGGCAGCAAATAGTTTTTTTGGATTGTCCGCAATGCAAACGTTTTTTCGGTACTGACAAAAGCGGAGTGGAGACCTGTTCAATTGAATGTGATGCGGAATATGCTTTGCGTAATCTCCAACAGGATTTTAATCGAAAAAATCGTCTTAGTACAATAATATTAAGTAAGCCTTATATTTAACACCTCCCTTTTTTTTGATCATTTAAAAAATTCTGTTATCGGGATCTGCCGGATCGTACAATAATTTTTTATTTACTTAACCTATTTGATAAGTTAAAGTTTACATCCGCTGTTTATAAACGCAATTCAATAACATCAACATCATTTTAATTTGAAATTATAGTAAAGCCATGTTCGTTAGTTTGTATCAAAAACAAACTCTATGAAAAAATTTAATGCTTTAGCTTTATCACTGTTCTTTATAATTGGTTTTATAAATAGCATAAATGCCCAGGTTATATATTCTACTGATTTTGGAACTACTCCAAACGTTAACCCTACCAACTGGACATTTACAGGAATTGATTTGACCATAAGCAACAACACTCCTTCTACAGGTTATCCCGGCGCATCAGGAAGTTGTTATTTAGGCGAAGGTAATTCAGTTGCTTTTATTAATACCTCAGGAACATCTGAACCATCTTCACAAATAGGAACATCTGTAGCAGAATTAACTGTGAACACTACAGGTTTTCCCAATGTGATTCTTGGTTTTGGAATGAGAAAATCTTCTGCCGGATATAATACTAATGCTACATATACACTTGAATGGAGTCCGAATGGCAGTACATATTTTACAATTCCGTATACTGAAGCCACTGCAGGAAGTTGGGGTTTAGCATCCGGAGCGGGATTAACACTTCCTGCAGGAGCCGGTAACATTCCTGCTTTATATATAAGATGGACTTTTGTGAGAACAGGAACCGCGTCGAATTTTAAAATTGATGATGTAAGTGTTTCTGCTCCCGCACCAACAGCTCCTATAGTAATGAATGCTTATTTGTTATCGCCAACGCAGATCAATGTTGTTTTCAGTAAAAAAATTCAAAATCCGTCTGCAACAACTTTAACTAACTACACACTTAATCCATCTATCGCTATTTCATCAGCAAGTTTATTGGTAAATAGTGATACGGTTAAATTAACAACCGCTTCAGCTTTGATTGTCGGTACAACATATTCTTTAACTGTAAATAATATTAAAGAACAAACAGGCGTGACAACAATGACAACCGCACAAACATTTACATTATTAAATACAGGTACTACAATGAAAAAATATACCTGGAAAACACCTAATCTGGTTGGCACGTATAAAGGTGTGAATATTTTCAACGGCGGTTTTTCGGGTTTACAAGCTATTAAAGGTTATAGTGATGAGATAATTGCTATCACTGACAGAGGTCCGAATGCTGATGCAAATAATAATAATCATGCCATTTCCATTGGTGGACCAAGTAATACTGCAAAATTATTTCCCTTACCATCATTTGCTCCAAATTTTATGCGCGTAAAACTGCAAGGAGATTCTATTATATTACTTTCAACAACCAATTTAAAAAATCCTGCAGGCATTAATGTTAGTGGTTTACCAAATTTTCCCGGATATGGCGGTACAAACGAAATTGCATTAGTTGATACTAACGGTACACAGGGGTCTCCTAATGCCTGGGGAATAGATTGTGAAGGAATAGCTGAAGGAAATAATAATAAAGATCGTTGGATATGTGAAGAGTATGGTGTAAGTATATGGCATACGGATTCAACAGGAAAAGCGATCGAACGTTTCGCGCCGTATGGATTCAAATCCGGAAAGCAACCTGAAGATATTGGTATTGACACCGTATTTAATACGCGTAATGCAAACAAAGGTTTTGAAGGGGTTGTTTTTTCTCCAAACAAAAAAGTTTACGGATTCATTCAAAATACAATTCTATTGCCGGCCAGTGATGTAAATTTAAAGAAGAATACTCGCTTACACCGTTTTGTTGAAATTGATACGCGCACCAACACAACCCGAATGCTTGGATACGAACATGATTTCAAGCCATCATCAGGACCAACAAGTTCAATTGGCCATGATAAAAGATATATAGGAGATGCTGTTGCGGTAAATGATCATGAGTTTTTAATACTAGAGTCAGGAAAAAGTTCCGGTGAGAGTTATGGCAAGGTGTATCTGATTGATATTAATCCTGCAACTCCGATCAATCCAACCAATCATTTCGTTTATGCAAGTAATACTAAATCATTCGAACAATTATTAGATTCAGCAACAGCTGCAACGAACGGTGTAACTGTTGTGAAAAAAACTTTGTTGCTTGACCTCATAGCTGCAGGTTTCGATCCAAACACAGATAAAAAAGAAGGCCTTGCCATTTTGAACGACAGCACTCTGGCAGTAACTAATGACAATGATTTTGGAATTGTTTCGCCTAGTGCTGATGGATTGATCAGCCCCACAGGTGTTAAGTCAGATATTTATGTATTCACACTCCCGCCTTCAAAGAAATTAAATTTATGTCCGCCAGTTTCAATTGCAGCTTTAAGCAGTACTACTTTTTGTGCAGGTGATTCTGTTAAGTTAACCTCTCCAACAATTGCAGGTATAACTTATCAATGGAAATTGAATAATGTGCCGCTAAGCGGAGCAACAACTTCGCAAAGCTACGCCAAGTTACCCGGAGCATATGAATTGTTTGCTACTAATGCATCAGGATGCATCGCTATTTCAAATACAAAAACAATAACCGTAAATGCAAATCCAACAATATCCATTGTTCCTTCATCAACTGTAATTTGCAGCGGGCAATCTGTTTCCTTAGTTAGCAGCGGAGCCAACACTTATAGCTGGAGTACTAGCGCAACTTCTTCAAGCATTGCTGTTTCTCCTTCTGTGTCAGTGAGCTATTCAGTTATTGGAACTAATACCAACAATTGTTCTTCCACGAATTCCATTTCCATAACGGTCAACACCACTCCTACTTTATCAATTGCATCTTCCACTACAACCATTTGTAACGGACAATCGGCAACGCTCACTATAAGCGGGGCAAATACATACAGCTGGAGTACTAGTGCAACTACATCCAGCATTTCTGTTACACCAACCACAACTGCAAGTTACAATGTGATTGGGACCGATGTTAATAATTGCTCAGCTACAAAAACTATTTCCATTAACGTAGCAATAAGTCCAACAGTAAATGCTACATCAAGCAGCAGTATTGTTTGTTCAGGACAATCAGCAACATTAACAGCATCCGGCGCTTTAACTTATACATGGAGTACTTCCTCTAATGCTACTTCAATTATAGTTAGCCCGAGTGTCACAACTACTTATACTTTAAATGGTAGTTTTATAAACAATTGTACTTCTTCAAAAAATATCACTATTAATATTACACCAAGTCCAACTGTAACTGAGACATCCAGCCACAGTGTGGTTTGTTCAGGACAATCAGCAACCTTAACTGCATCCGGCGCTTTAACATATACGTGGAGTACTTCCTCCAATGCTACTGCAATTGTAGTTAGTCCAAGCGCGACAACAATTTATACTTTAAGCGGAAGTTTTATAAACAATTGCGTTTCTTCAAAAAACATAACCGTTAATGTTACGCCAAGTCCAACCGTAAATACCGTTTCAAGCAGCAGTGTTATTTGTGCCGGACAAACTGCTACATTAACGGCATCCGGTGCTTTAACTTATACATGGAATACTTCTTCCAACGCAGTTTCGATTGTGGTCAGTCCGAGTGTAACAACAACGTATACTGTAGATGGAAGTTTTATAAACAATTGCAAGAATACTTCCATTATTACGCAGAGCGTTTCGCTTTGTACTGCGGTTAACGAATTCTCTTCACAAGGCGGAATTAGGATCTATCCGAATCCGGCGAGTGAGATAGTAACTATCGTTACAGAAAATATTAAAATAACAAATATTGAGATCACGAACACTTTGGGTGAACTGATCTACAGATCAAAAGACATCAAAGAAACAAACAATATTATTAATGTATCAGGCTATCAAAAAGGAATTTACTATGTAAGTATTTATTCGGATGGGGAAAGGAAAAATACCATCCTAATTGTTCAATAGTAAATATAGTTAAGTCAAGAGCGAAAGGGCAGAAGTGGTTTCTCTGCCCTTTTTTTTACATACGCTTAACAATGAGGTATCATTAGGTCATTCTATTTCAGAATTAGATAATATTAAGAAAATGGCGGTGTAAGTTTACAAACGGACATTTGTATAACAAATCACACCATGATGAGAATTTTAAAGAACATAACAAAGGAGAACAGGGCCAATATGTTATTAGTATGCATTGTATGTTTAATTTGTTTGGCAGGTCTTGTCAATAAAAAAAGAGTTGATTCAAAAACACAAGCGAATTACAGTCTCCATTCAAAATGAGGAAAGAATTACCTGAATGATTCAAGTCTTTAAAATTTTTTTTTGGTATATCCTCTTATTGCGTCCCTCAACACGATTTATTTTAAATTATAGTTTCGTGAACTATAATATTAAGGATGGCTTCATTTCCCACAAATACAAATTGAATCGCTAACGCTACACACGGGAAATAAAACATACTTCCTTCGCGCGATGAGTTTGCACTTGCTTATTTATGATTGAAATTGATCTGAATATTATCTCCACATTAAGAAAGAAATTTTTATTACCGACCAATGTTAGATAAAAGTAAAGTTTGAATTGATAAAAACTTTACGCTTAAGCATGCATTTCATAACCAAACAATAAGTTTACACTAATGTTCATATCATGTTGAAAGGGAAAATTTGTAAAACCTTAAACGTGAAAACATATTATAGAACCATTGTATTGTCCGATATACATCTCGGGACGCAAGCCTCAAAGGCAAAAGAAGTTCTTCATTTTCTAAAGCGTCACAAATGCGATACACTTATTTTAAATGGTGATATCATAGATGGCTGGCAATTGAAAAAATCGGGTAAGTGGAGAAAGCAACACACCAATTTTTTTAAACACATTATTAACCTGACCTCAAAAAACAAATGCGATGTGATCTATCTAAGGGGAAATCACGATGATTTTCTTGAGGAAATGATTCCGTTCACATTCGGTCGTTTCCAAATAAAAAAATATTTCATCCACTATGGTGTTGAGAAAAAATATTTTGTAACGCATGGTGATATGTTCGATAGCATTACTTCCAAACTTAAATGGATAGCCAAACTTGGCGACGTTGGTTATACTTTTCTTTTATGGTTCAATCATCATTATAATTCCTATAGGGAAAAAAGAGGTTTGCCTTATTACTCTGTTTCGCAGGCGGTGAAAGCTAAAGTTAAATCGGCTGTTTCATTCATTGACGATTATGAAAAGCAATTAGCTAAAGTGGCGCGCAGCAGAAAATGCCAAGGTATAATATGTGGCCATATTCACCAACCCGTAGTAAAAACCATTGATGGCATCGAGTATTTAAACTCCGGTGATTGGGTTGAAAGTCTAACCGCTTTAGTTGAAGATTTTAAAGGGAATTGGAAAATAGTTTATTACCATGAATGGTCGAAGACAGAACAGCTCATCAAAAAAGGATCAGCAAAGAAAAACATTGATGATATTTTACCTCCGGGTGTAACATTACAAGGCGCATGAAAAAAAAATATCTTTTAGTTGTGCAAGGCGAAGGCCGCGGTCATGTAACACAAGCAATGACTCTTTACGATCTGTTAATTGAAAACGGTCATGAAGTGTGCGGCGTTATTTTAGGTTCAAGTGGCCAGCGTGACATTCCTACGTTTTTTATAAATAGGATCAAAGCGCCGATCGTTCAGGTGCAGAGTCCAAATTTTTTGACTGATAAAAAAAATAAATCCATTAATCTTCCAAAATCTGTTATACACAATTTCAGGAAATTGAAAACGTTCCGGAAAAGTTTGAAAACAATAGATAATTTTATCAAAAAAGAAAAGCCTGATGTGGTCATTAATTTTTTTGATCTTTTGATTGGGCTGTACTACCGTTTCCATAAGCCAAATATCCCAATGATCTGTATTGCGCATCAATATATTTATTTACATCCTAGTTTTGAATTCCCTAAAGGTTTTTGGCTCGACAGGATGGCAATTAAATTATTCACCCGCGTAACCTCAACTCATTCCAAAAAAAAATTAGCGCTTTCGTTTTACAGAGTAGACGGGACGCTTAATAATGTAACTGTATTACCTCCTCTTTTGAGAGATGATGTTTTTAAATTGCGGCCTGAAATAAAAGATTATTTCCTGATATACCTTGTCAATAACGGTTACTTCGAAGAAATAGTAAAATGGCATCAACGTCATCCAAACATTGAATTGCATTGTTTTACAGATAATCCATCACAGATAGAAAAAAACCATACCTACAATAAAGAAAAACTTTTTGTACATGCAATTGACGATAAACTATTTTTGGAAAAAATGAGCGGATCCAACGGACTAGCAACTACCGCAGGTTTTGAATCTGTTTGTGAAGCAATGTATCTGGGAAAGCCTGTTTTAATGGTGCCTATACAAGGTCATTTTGAACAATTCTGTAATTCAAGAGATGCTTATAAAGCAAGTGCGGGTATTTACGCCGACAAATTTGATCTCAGCAAATTGGTTGCTTATACTTCAAAATACAATCATTCTAATCCGGCTTTTCAGAGTTGGGTAAAAAACGCAAAAGAAAAAATATACCGAGAAGTTATTTCTGTTTAATATTACTTCTTGATTTTATTTCATGCAAGAATGATCCGTTCTAAATGTAAAGCGTTTGAAACTTAAAGTTTACCAATATAAACTTGACACTCTGTGATTCCTTAACATTTTAATTCCGTTATTCTCTTAATAATTATATTACAACATAACCGTTCGGTTATATATGCTTAACAAATATTTTACGTGTTACAAAAAAATCAAAATAACATTTTCGGAAATTTTAATCTTATCAACAGCGATTTGTTATGAGCTGCAATCATATAACACAAAACAATTTCTTAACGGTTAATAAATATTTTCCTCCTTCACAACACATTCTCCTAACGCAAACAGAGCGAATAGATAATTATTTAATCCGCATTTAATAATTTGCTAATAGTATTAAGGAAAGATTTGTGTCTGAGCTTTGTAGTATGAAATCAAAGAAAACAAATACGTTTAAGTCAATAGTTACCAGCGTAACATCGTTAAGCCTTTTGTTGACTTCATCCTTATCATTTGCGCAGTGCGGTGAACAAGCTGATAAAAATGTTGAATTAAAGATCTTATCATGGAATATTTACATGATACCACATATTGTCATTCATTCCGGACAGCAAGAAAGGGCTCAGGAAATAGTAGAAAGTTTAAAAAATGAAAACGTAGATGTGATCGTTTTTCAGGAAGCTTTTGATGCCCGTTCAAGAAACATGATAAGGGAAGGGCTTAAAGATAAATTTCCGTTTGAATCAGGAAACCCTGCTAAAAGTTGTTTTTTAAAAATCAATTCGGGAGTTTGGGTTTTGAGCAGAACAGCCTTAACCGTTGTGAAACAAATATTTTTTAAAAAAGGAATGGGCAATGATAAATTCGCAAGTAAAGGTGCGATCTTATTGCAAACTAAAAAGAATAATTTCTGTTTCCAAATTGTGGCAACACATTTACAATCTGATCTGGTTAGAAAAGACGTAAAAGCTATCCGCACAAAACAATATATCCAGATCCGGAAAGAATTGCTCGAGCCATTTTCACAAAAAGACATTCCACAATTTATTGTTGGAGATATGAATACAATGAAAGATGATACATTAAGTTATAATCAAATGGTGAATTGCTTCGATGTTAAACAATGTGCGTTTGAAGGTGAAAATGTTTATTCATACGACCGGACAAAAAACGATATTATTCTAAATAGTAAAGACCGGCCTCAATTAATTGATCATATTTTTTATAAAAGCATGGGAACGGAAATACTCGGAGGCAAAATGCTTGTAAAAATATTCAGCAAAAAATGGAGTCGTTTTCATAAAGATCTTTCTGATCATTTCGCCATCTTAGGAACATTCACACTCCCCGTAAAATTATTTTAGAAGCAGAATATTAAAGAAAAAGCCGGAGCATATCTTCCGGCTTTTTTGTTTTCACCGTATCCCGTCCTCATTTATAAATAAGGACGTCGGTTTTTGGTAATCGCTCTATTGAATCAAAATTAAAATTGCAATATTACGTTTCTGTAACGGGAAAATTATCTCATTGCGAAGAGAGAATCAGAAGCGCATAAAATGCTAACAGGATATGAACACAATATGGTTTCTAATTTCTTTTCTGATTTCAAATATAAGCTCGGCACAGTGATTAATTTAGGTTAATTTTACAAACATATTATGCCAAGAAAAATTCTATTCATTGTTAATCCGAATGCAGGAAAAAAAATTTCCGGTAAATTGATCGAGACCATTCGTAAAGAGCTTCCTTCAGATATTCATAACGACATCAGTATTTGGAAAGACCCTGAACATTTTTCCGAGATCCTGCAATCCTTAAAAACAGGAGGTTATACCGATGCAATTGCTGTGGGGGGTGACGGGACCGTTAACCAGGTAGCTAAGTCTATCGTCAATTCAGGTATCGCTCTTGGAATTGTTCCCGCGGGTTCGGGGAACGGTTTGGCGCGCTCACTCGGGATCTCGATAAAAACGGTTGAAGCTATTCAACAGATCGCAAGAGGTAAAACAACCACTATTGATTCGGGAAGTGTAAATGGGATCATGTTTTTTTGCACAAGCGGGGTTGGTTTTGACGCACACATCGGAAAATTATTTGCCACTTCAACAAAGCGCGGCTTAAGTTCATACGTGAAAATTACATTGCGTGAGTTTTCGTCATACAAAGAAAAAAAATACAAAATTTCCATTGATGGAAAAATTATCGAGAGAGAAGCTTTTTTGATCACGGTCGCAAACGCAGGACAATACGGAAACGATTTTTATATTGCGCCGCAAGCAAAACTGAACGATGGGCTTTTTCATGTTGTAGTTCTCAAACCCTTCAGTTTGTTTGGAGGAACAGGAACTGTGTTAAAAGTTTTACGAAGAAAAGCCAACGAATCGAAACTGATCGAAACATTTACGTGCAAAGAATTAACGATAGAACGATCGGGTTCCGGCAGTATACACTTTGATGGCGAACCCGGAATACAGGGCGAAGAATTAAAATACATTCTTCATCCGCGATCTTTAAAAGTAATTATTGGAGATAAATTTGACGGAGTATAAGAAGATCAATTTACCTGA
Source organism: Sphingobacteriaceae bacterium (assembly GCA_025360355.1). Classification (GTDB taxonomy): domain Bacteria; phylum Bacteroidota; class Bacteroidia; order B-17B0; family Aurantibacillaceae; genus JAHEYG01. The sequence goes on along the minus strand of JANYCL010000295.1, from coordinate 2,463 downwards.
CCGTAATCTTTTGTACTTACGATAGCACCAGCCTCATCCCAATTATTCCACACGCCGGTTTTTTCTCCATTTTTGTATGTCATTTCAAAACGTTTTTTACCGCTGTCATCCCAAACCATCCAGGCGCCATCTTTTTTGCCCGCTTTATAAGAAGCAAGGCCAATCATTAAACCTGATTCATTATAACGCATCCATTTTCCGGATTTTGATCCTTTTTCAAAAGATCCTGTTTCCATTAATTTTCCTGATGCGTAATAATATTTCGCTGAACCGCTGATCTGTCCGTCTTTCACTTCAATAACAGATTTTTTTACGCCATTTTCTTCGGTTTCAAGCGTACCGGTATATAATGAACCGTCTGTACTTGCATACAAACCGTTTTCGTTTTGTTTTACCTGAGCATTAGTCAAACCAACTAAGGCTAAAAACAGGCATAATGCTAATTTTTTCATGAGACTAATTTTGTTTAGTTAAACGGATAACAAATCAAATAGATTCGCTTTCCTATACAAAATTAGATAAAACGCAACGGATAACGTAGTCTTAAAGAAAATATAACATCAAGTATATCTATACTTAACATTAAGTTTACATTACTTGCCTCTTTTATTGGAGAGGGCTTAGATTAATATCTTTATTGAAGCCTAATTCGTTGGTTTTAAGCTTTATTTGCTCGTATCCAACAATATTTGCCTCAACTTCCTGCTTAGAATCAACGTTAACCGAAAGAACAAAGTTCCCATTCATATCGGAATAACAGTAAGTGCCGGTTTCTTTAATTTCTACTTTAACGCCTGTCAAAACTTCACCCGTAGTTTTATCAATTACTTTACCGCAAATAACCTTTTTACTTTTGTCGTTCTTAGAGGCAGAGAAAGCTCCAAGCCCTACGAACATCAAAATAACTATTAGTACTGCGTTTTTCATTTTACACTACAAAAAAACAAACTTTACTTATACTAAAAATTAATTAGGCTTTACGAAATTGTTAAGGATGGGATTAACGTATGTAATATTGTGTTAACATAAGGCGTTTCGCCGTACAATGACTTAACCTGCTATGTTGCTGCTTTCTTTTTACAGAATTCGGCTTCTTGCATCCTTCCCTCGTTCTTAAAATAAAGCGAAAGGTTATAAAAGATGTTATTTGGATTTACTGTTGATCGCTTTATGCCCTCTGCACTATAGGCCAATGCAGCGTCCATAAATCCATAAGTAAAACAAAACGTTGCTTTATTTTGTTCATCAATGGGATAATATTGTTTCTTTATAAAACAATTCAAGAAAGAATTTATGCCTGAAGGTTTGTTTTCCTTTATCATATCGTAAATATTTAATTTGCTTGTCGCTTGTACCGACAAAGCATCCAGCTCTTTTATATCCGGGAAACTTCCGTTTTTTAAATAGATGGCGGCTAAACCATCAAAATAAACCGGTCTGAAATTTTTATTGCCGATGAGTGATGACCACCAGCCTGTAGCTTTTGTAAAAGGAAAAAATATTATTTCCGGATCATATTCCTTTATGATATTATCCAAACCGCCCGGTGCAAGACTGCTGAAATACTTGCGGAAAAATTTTTGATCCAGCAACTCGATCCTTCCATCAATGAAAATTTTATCAGGATAATTATTCATTAAATATCCACCGAAATCGAGGTGGTTGAGCATTTTTCCATGTAATTTATTTCCGTTCAAAAATCTTACTGCGTCAAACGGAACCGATCTTTTATCAATTGAAATTCCAAAACGATAAGGTGAGCTCCTTAAAACAGGTAAGCCGTCAGTAATTGTCAACCACAACATTATTATTGAAATTCCAAATGAAATCACTCTTAATCTTGGAATGAATTCTTCGCTTACGATCTTCCTCCCCTTTTTTTCTTCAAGAAGTTCGTCTGCGCCCTTTACAATTAACGGAAGGGAAACGAACAAAAAGTATCCATAATTTTTCATCGCTAAATATAATATCACAAAAAAAGACAGGATCAATAGGCCCTCGGTGATATTTTTCTTTCTTAAAAACCGAATTCCAAAAACCAACGCTACGAGTGCATAAGTCTGCATATAAAAAAGAGGATTCAAGAGGTACTTTATACCTTGTTTTTTTAGTTCAGATGCGATGAACGGAGTTTGTAATTCCGCAATGTATTCTTTCTGAAGCGCGCCTCCTTTAATTATTAAGAATTGTTTGAAAGGAAAAAGAAAACCATCTATAAAATACGGATTGATAAAAAATGCACCGAGCGAAAGCAATGTGACAAAAAATAATTTCCTGTCCCACTTTTTTTGTTCAAGATAGATTCCTGTAAAATATATTAGAACAACAATAAGTCCGAGTATAGATAAACTGTGCGTATTGGCCCAAATAAGCATTAATGGAGGTATGACATAAATTTTTTTATTCTCTGTTCTTTTGTAGTTCTCTAAAATAAGGAGCAGCGCTGACAAAAAGATCCATGAC